>JBATWJ010000217.1:0-2440 GCA_049672545.1 Burkholderiaceae bacterium | reverse complement strand
GGCCTTGGCCGGCGCCCGTTTTGTTTTGGGCCGGCGGCAAAGTTGCGCCAGCTTATGAGCGGGTCGGAATGCGATGAAAACCCTGCCGAGCTCTGCCGAATGCGACCGGCTTGCGCTGGACCGTGGCATTGCGGTACAAGAACGGTGTGACCGAGGATCCGGGCGAACCATACCGGGCGGTTCGTTCACCCAGGCCACCCCCGCGATCGCGGGCGATGTTTTCCATGCCGGTTACCTGCTCCTGGTCAGCGTCGCCGCCCGTTCTGTTCGAGCCGCCCGGCTCTCAACTGTCGATTCACATCCATATCCATGTCTCTATCCCTGCCGCTCAATCCGTTCAAACAAGCCCTGAAGGAAGGGCGTGCCCAGATCGGCCTTTGGGTCGGGCTGGCCGACCCCTATGCCGCGGAAGCCCTTGCCGGCACCGGTTTCGACTGGCTGTTGATCGATGGCGAGCATGCACCCAACGATGTGCGTTCCGTGCTGGCCCAGTTGCAGGCGGTAGCACCGTACCCGGTGCATCCGGCGGTGCGACCGGTGATCGGCGACGTGCCGCTGATCAAGCAATATCTCGATGTCGGCGCGCAAACTCTGCTGGTCCCGATGGTCGAGACTGCAGAACAGGCCGCTCGAATGGTGGCCGCGACCCGCTATCCGCCGGGCGGCATACGAGGCGTGGGCAGCGCGCTGGCACGCGCTTCGCGCTGGAACCAGATCGACCACTATGTCACCCAGGCCGACGAGCAGATGTGCGTGCTGGTGCAGGTCGAAACGCGCAAGGGCCTGGACAACCTGGCGGCGATCACCGAGGTCGAAGGGGTGGACGGCGTGTTTTTCGGGCCGGCGGATTTGTCCGCCTCGTTGGGTCTGCTGGACCAACCAGGGCATCCGGACGTGCAGCGCGCCATTCTTGACGGTATCCGCCACGTGCGTGCGGCAGGCAAGGCGCCGGGGATACTCAGCGCCGATCCTGCCGCGGCCCGGCGCTATCTGGAAGCCGGCGCCCTGTTCGTGGCCGTCGGTGTCGACACCAGTTTGCTGGTGCAAGCGGCACGCGGCCTGGCCGCAAAGTTCAAGGACGCGTCGACCATGCCTGGGGCGGCGCCATTGTCCGGCAGCGTCTATTGACGAGTTGGAAAATCCCCTTCGCCTGCGCTCACGAAGTGAGGTGGCCGCTGACGCTGGACGATTTTCACGGCAAATTCGATTGGCCAGCTCGACATCAACGATCTCTGGTGCTGCAGCGGCGGCCAATAGACAATATCGACAGGGTTTGCGTTTCGCAGACATCGCCGCCTCCGGCAACGGATAAAGTCCAGTGTGGGGCACGACCCGACCGTGCCAGGGGAAATCAGGTGTCCGCCACGCCGACGCCAACAGGTCCACATATAGGCTGTGCCGGCTGGAGCCTGGCCCGCGCGGTACAGCCGGCGTTTCCGCGCGACGGCAGTCATCTGCAGCGCTATGCGGCGGTGTTTTCCGCGGTCGAGATCAACAGCGCGTTCTACCGTCCGCATTTGCCGGCGACCTATGCGCGCTGGCGCGACAGCGTGCCGGAATCCTTCCGTTTTTCGGTCAAGCTGCCGAAGGCGATCACCCATGAGCGGCGATTGCGGAACGCCGAACAGGCGCTCGAAAAATTCCTCGGCGAAGCGGGCCATCTCGGCCCCAAGCTCGGCTGCCTGCTGTTGCAGCTGCCGCCGTCGCTGGCGTTCGACGCCGGCAGCGTCGCCGCTTTTCTCGCTTGCCTGCGCGGATTGACGGCGGTGCCGGTCGCCTGCGAGCCGCGCCATCCGAGCTGGTTCGGCACAGCCGCCGCCGACATGCTGGCGCGTTTCGGGCTCGCCTATGTCGACGCCGATCCGCCGGTGGCGGCGCTGCCGCCGCTGCCGGCGGCGCTCTGCTATCTGCGCTTGCACGGTTCGCCGGTCATGTATCGCTCGGCCTACCCGGAGGCCCGGCTGCACCGCGTCGCGCAGACGCTGATCGACGCCCGCAACGCCGGCCAGAGCGCCTGGTGCGTGTTCGACAATACGGCCGATGGCGCGGCGGTACCGGATGCGTTGACACTGCTGGGGATACTCGGATACCCGGGTAGCATTTTTTAATCCGCACGCGATTCGCCCGGCATAGACGGTTTTTTAGCCATACTCCCATTTTCTCAAAATGCGCAGGTGCGAAAGCCGACGAATTCCCAGTCGCAATGCGGCAGCAGGAAATAGCGCTGCCGCGGCCAGCGCAGCCGTCCCGGCGTCGCGAACGAAGCGCCGCGCAGCGCCTGATGACTGGAAAAATACGGCGCCGAGCAATCGCGCCAGGGCCCGGCGGCGAAACCCGGATACGGCTCGAACGGCGTGCAGGTCCATTCCCGCAAATCGCCCCAGCGCAGCGCCGGATGCGCCGCCAGCACCGCGTATTCCCACTCGGCCTCGGTCGGCAG
>JBATWJ010000216.1:0-1723 GCA_049672545.1 Burkholderiaceae bacterium | reverse complement strand
GTATCGACTTGGCGCTGGAGGCGGACGGCGCGCCGCTCGCCAGCGGCAATCCGCTGCTGCTGCACGAGCTGATCGCCAATCTGCTGGACAATGCGTTGCGCTATACGCCGGCCGGCGGTCGTGTGACGCTGCGGGTCGGCGGCGGTGCCGGCGGCCCCTGGCTGGAAGTCGAGGACAGCGGCTGCGGCATCGCCGCCGCCGAGCGCGAACGCATCTTCGAACCTTTTTACCGCGCCGGCGGCGCCCAGCAACTGAACCCGGAGGGGGTCGGCCTGGGACTGGCGATCGTGCGCGACATCGCGCTCCAGCATGGCGGCCGCATCCTCGTGGCCGACGGCGAACAGGGGCGCGGATTGCGCTTGCGGGTGCAATTCCCGCCGGTGTGAGGCAAGCTGACGGGCGGTGCGGTCCCATCGATGATGACGGGAGTATGCGAGTAAATCAGAGAGTTTATGTCCGCAAATCGATGTCATGCAAGGGAGTATGGGAGTTCTCCCGTTCCCTGTCCGGCGGCGGTGTAGCCGGCCGCCCTCGTTCGGCCGGCGTTTTCGATAAAATGGAACACCGTTTACCGGGGAGCTTGCATGTCAGAAAACACGTCGAACAACAATCAACTGGCCGAATCGATGCAGGAGCGACTGTTCCGCGCCAACCGCGAATGGGCCGATTCCATTTCCCGTTCCCATCCGGGATTTTTCGAAAAACTGGCGGCGCAGCAGACGCCGGACTACCTGTGGATCGGCTGCTCCGACAGCCGCATCCCGCCCAACGAACTGCTCGGCCTGTTGCCGGGCGACCTGTTCGTCCATCGCAACATCGCCAACGTGGTCACGCACAGCGACCTGAACTGCCTGACCGTGCTGCAGTTCGCGGTCGACGTGCTGAAAGTCAAGCACGTGATCGTCTGCGGCCACTACGGCTGCGGCGGCGTGCATGCGGTGCTGACCAAGCGCCGGCTGGGGCTGGTCGACAACTGGCTGCACCATGTCGAGGACGTGCAGTACAAGCACGAGCGCTATCTGGGCGAGGCGCTGCCGACCCAGACCCGGCTCGACCGCCTGTGTGAGCTGAACGTGATGGAGCAGGTCGCCAACCTGTGCCACACCTCGATCGTGCGCGACGCCTGGGAGCGCGGTCAGCCGCTGACGCTGCACAGCTGGGTATACGGCCTGAAGGACGGCCTGCTGCGCGACCTCGGCGTCACCGTCAGCGGACCCGACGATCTGACGCGCAGCATGGCGCAGAGCCTGCAGCGCTACCGCGAAGACCAGTAGCGCAGGCTAGAGCAAATTCGGCCTGGCCTGACTTGCCGATGCCGGCCGGCTTGCCCCCGGCACGGCGTTGCGCCTCCGTGCCGTAGCCCCGCTACGGCGCGTCGCCGCGCCTTGTGCCAGAGGCAATCCGCCTCGTCCTCGACCAGCCAGTCAGACCGAATCTGCTCTAGCGCAGCTGCAGCCGGCCGTCGCGCAGCTTCAGCCGCTGCACCGTCGGCAGGCCGATCAGGTCGCGGTCGTGGCAGGCCATCACGACGCTGCGGCCTTCAGCCATCAGTGCCGGCACCAGCGCGATCACCTGTTCACGGGCGGCGCCGTCCAGGTTGGCGGTCGGCTCGTCCAGCAGCAGCAGCTGCGGCGCCAGAATACGGGCGCGCGCCAGCGCCACGCGCTGCTTTTCACCGCCGGACAGCGCCGCCGGCGGCGTGTCGCGCAGGTGCGCGATGCCG
>JBATWJ010000215.1:0-5127 GCA_049672545.1 Burkholderiaceae bacterium | reverse complement strand
GGGAACGGCAGCGGCAGGCCGGCTTGCCGCTGCCGCGCGTGATCTACCTGTCGCCGCAGGGGCAGCCGCTGACGCACCGACGCGTGATGCAGCTGACCGCCGAGCCGGGGCTGGTGTTGCTGTGCGGCCGCTACGAGGCGATCGATCAGCGCCTCCTGGAGCGCTGCGTCGATGAGGAGATCAGCCTCGGTGACTTCGTGTTGTCCGGCGGCGAATTGCCGGCGATGGCGCTGATGGATGCGGTGATCCGGCAATTGCCGGGCGTGCTGAACGACGATGCCTCGGCGCAGGAAGACAGCTTCGTCAACGGCCTGCTGGACTATCCGCATTACACGCGGCCGGAAGAATATGAAGGGATGGCGGTGCCGGCGGTGCTGCTTGGCGGACATCACGCCGAAATTGTAAAATGGCGTCGTCGGCAGGCGCTGGCGGCGACCGCCGCCAAGCGTCCGGACCTGATCCTGGCGGCGCGTGCCGCCGGCCTGCTGACGGCGGACGACGAAAAGTATCTAAACAATTTGCAGTAATGAAGTAGCAGTACAGGGCGGTCGGCTTGTTCGGACGCATGTTTAACCCCATCCTCTACTGGGCATAGATCGGCAAGCGCCGGGCGCCAGCAAGATGGCTTTTGGAGCAGAAAATGGATTTGATCCAGCAACTTGAGCAGGAAGAGATTACCCGTCTGGGCAAGAATATCCCCGACTTCGCCCCCGGCGACACGGTGGTAGTCAGCGTCAACGTGGTGGAAGGCAGCCGCAAGCGCGCTCAGGCCTACGAAGGCGTGGTGATCGCCCGCCGCAACCGCGGTTTGAACTCGAACTTCGTGGTGCGCAAGATCTCGTCCGGCGAAGGCGTGGAGCGTACTTTCCAGCTGTATTCGCCGTTGATCGCGTCGATCGAAGTCAAGCGCCGCGGCGACGTGCGGCGCGCCAAGCTGTACTACCTGCGCGAACGCTCGGGCAAGTCGGCGCGCATCAAGGAAAAGCTGCCGAGCCGGCGCGCGGTAGCCAAGCAGCCGGAATAATCCCCGGCGGCGCGTTTCACCAAAAAGGGCACCGCGGTGCCCTTTTTGCATCGTACAGGAACATCGACTTGGCCAAGCTGACTTTCGATCCGCAAATCCTTCCGGTCGACTCGGTCGCCGGCGAGGCGGCGCTGCTGCCGGAGCGGCTGCGACCCGACTGGCTGCGTACGCGCTTCGGCATGCCGCCGCAGTGGCATCCGGAAATCACCGAAGAGCAACTGATGCGCAAGGTCAGCGCGACGCCGGTGGCGGCGGCGGTGCTGGTGCCGATCGTGATGCGCGAGGCCGGCCCGACCCTGCTGTTTACCCAGCGCTCCGCGCACCTGACCGACCACGCCGGCCAGGTCAGCTTTCCCGGCGGCCGCAGCGAAAGCAGCGACCTGTCCGCGGTCGAAACCGCGTTGCGCGAAACCGAGGAGGAAGTCGGCCTGCGGCGCCAGTACGTCGAGGTGATCGGCTCGCTGCCGGACTACTTCACCGGTACCGGCTACCGCATCACGCCGGTGGTCGGCATGGCGCAACCGCCATTCGAGCTGCGGCCGGACCCGTACGAGGTGGCCGAGATCTTCGAAGTGCCGCTGGATTTCCTGATGAACGGCATGAACCACCAGCGCCGCAGCGCCGATCTGCCGAACGGCTTCGGTCGCCGCACCTTCTACGCGATGCCGTACCAGCGCTTCTTCATCTGGGGCGCCACCGCCGGCATCCTGCGCAACCTGTACCACTTCCTGCGTGCCTAGCAGTCCGGCGGCAGCTGGCGCGCCGGACGAAAAGTTTGATTCCGACAACGTGCTGCGTTATCGTACGTGTCCCTGACGAGACGGCGCCATGACATTCATTTCCATCCTCTTTGCATTGCTGATCGAGCAGCTGAAGCCGCTGCGGGCCGACAATCCGGTCTACGCCGGTGTCAAGGTGCTGGCACGGCGCATGGAAAACTGGTTCAACGCCGGCCAGGCGCGCCATGGTGCGGTTGCCTGGTTCGCGATGATGGCGGCGCTGGTGCTGCCGACTGCACTGGTGTACTGGCTGTGCGCCAGGATCAGTCCGCTGGCGGCGCTGCTGTGGAACATCCTGATCGTCTATCTGACGCTAGGCTTCCGCCATTACAGCCATTATTTTTCGTCGATCCAGCTGGCACTCGGTTCCGGCGATGAAGTGACCGCGCGCGCCTTGCTGGCGGACTGGACGCGGCAGGACACCGCCGGTCTGGATGTCAGCGAGATTTCCCGCCTGGCGGTGGAAAAGGCGCTGATTACCACTCACCGCAACGTGTTCGGCGTGTTCTTCTGGTTCCTGGTGCCGTTCGGCCCGGCCTGCGCGGTGCTGTACCGTGTCGCCGAATACCTGGCGCGCGCCTGGAACGAGCCGGACCACCTGCGCCACGAGGCGTTCGGCGGCTTCGCCGCGCGCGCGTTCTACTGGATCGACTGGATTCCCGCGCGCCTGACCGCGACCGCGTTCGCGGTGGTCGGTAACTTCGAGGATGCGATTTACGCCTGGCGCAATTTCGCCGGCCGCTGGAGCGATGAGGCGATCGGTATCATCCTGGCCGCCGGCGGTGGCGCGATGGGGGTGCGGCTCGGCGAATCGGCCGCCAGCGCGCCGGAAGTGCTGCCGGCCGATGCTGCCACGGTGGATTCGATGGCGCTCGAAGGCGACGGCCTGCCCGGCGCCGAGCCGACCCCGCGCGCGCTGCAAAGCACCGTCGGCCTGGTGTGGCGGGCGCTGCTGCTGTGGATGTTCCTGTTGTTGCTGCTGTCGATCGCGGTCTGGGTCGGCTAGTGCATTTTTTCATCCGTCCGGCGGCCGCTGCGCGTTGCCGGACGGCTGCCGCCGCGCTGATTCTCACTCTTCTATAAGATATAATACGCATGACCTCCGAGCGGGCGCCTCACAAGGGCTGCCACGCGAACCCAACGGCAAGCGCCATGGAAGCGAGCTGCGTGCATGCGCGACGAATCTACTCCTCTGTTCTCCCACGACCGCGGCACGCGCGGTCGCGAATTCTTCATTCAAGGCATCACCGGCAATGGCAAGACCTTCCGACCCAGCGACTGGGCGGAACGACTGTGCGGCGCCATGTCCTGCTTCCGGCCGGTCGGGCAGGGTGATCTGAATGCTCACCTGAAATATTCCCCTTACGTGCGCCCGATCCTGCTGAACGGCGTCAAGTCGGTGGTGGTCAAGGAGGAACTGCGCCAGATCGAACCGCTGGCCTATCATTTCGTGCTCGATTTCGCGCGCGACAACGACCTGCAGATCGTCGAAGCCTGCCTACTGCCGGATGCCGACGGCGGCTGAAGGCAGTCGCTGTCATTCCCCGGCTCAGCGCCGCGGCGCGCCGGCGTCGAGTGACCATTCACCGACCAGCGGCGCGCGCAGCCGGTGCGCCAGCCCGTGGCCGCCACGCCGCATCAGGATGCGGTGGTTGAGCGCGAACGGCTGGCGCAGGAACGCTGCCAGCGCGCTCATCCAGCGCCGCCCGGTGCGCACCCGCCAGTCGTAGCGCACGGTGGTGACACTGTCGTGGTGCGAGAAATGCCAGCAGCCGAGGCCGATCAGGTCGCCGCTGACGCTGGCCTCGATCCGGTAGGGCTGTTCGATGCGCTCGGCGCGGGCGTCGAAGCGCAGCCGGTACAGCATCGGGCTTTGCCACACGTAGCGGCGCACACTGCCGATGCCGCGCGCGTCGCCGGCGGCGACTTCCCGCACCTCGGCCACGCCATGCCACCATAGCGGCCACCGGTGCGAGTCGAGGATGACGTCGAAGACCTGCTGCAGCGGCGCTTCGATCTGCCAGATGGTGAGAAAACGGTAGGCGGCCATGATGGGTGAGGGAGTGAGTGTTCCATCAAACAGTGCGATCGGGTACGGCTCGGCAGATCGCCGCACGGCGGGAAGTGGCGTTTTTCGATTGTATGCTTTTCCGTAGCGGTCTTTTCGAGAGGCCGGAGCCGGCTTGCCGGCATTCAAAAACTACCTTACGCCGGGTTGTCAAATCAGTTACCCTACCAAAAAAATATCTGGCAATCCTTGAGCCGGCGGCGGCCGGGTCATGGCGGACAAACCGCTTTGCCGCAGCAGGGAGCTGAAATGTTTCGCAATCGCCCGCCGTTTTCTTTTTCACTCGGGGCGTTGGTGGCGTTGTTGCTGGGCATGATGCTCAGCGCCGCGCTTTTTCTGGCGGCACGCGAACTCGAGCACGACAAGGCGCGCGCCGCTTTCGAGCAGCAGGCCGAATCTCGCATCCATGCGGTGCGCCGGGGCCTGCAGTGGTCGATCAACGAGCTGATCTCTGTCAACCAGTTGTTCGTCACCTTTGGTGAAGTCAGCCGCGAGCAGTTCCGTCAGTTCACCGCACCCCTGCTGCGGCGCAATCCCTACATCCAGGCCTTCAATTTCCACCGCATCGTGGCGGACGCCGAACGGCCGCAGTTCGAGGCCGAAATCCGCCGCTACTGGCCGGCCTTCTCGATCACCGAGCAAAGCGGTGGCAAACTGGTGCCGGCGGCGCGCCGTCCGCATTACCGTGTGGTCGAATATATCGAACCGCTGGAAGGCAACGAGATGGCACTCGGCTTCGACGCGGCTTCTTATTCGCTCCAGAGGGCGGCAATGCAGCGCGCGGTGGCCAGCGGCCAGCCGGCGGCCACCGGACTGCTGCGCCTGATGCAGGAAACCGGCGACCAGCCTGGTCTGCTTGTGCTGATGCCGCTGTATCGCCCCGGTGCGCCGCTGGACGACGAGACGACGCGGCGGGCGGCGCTGATCGGCGACACGGCGGCGGTGTTCCGCATTGGCGACCTGGTCGAGAACGCGCTGGCGGCGGATACGCCGGGGGATGCCGCGCCGCTGCAACTGACGCTGTTTTTGAGCGAGCCGACCGGCACCCCGGCGCTGGCCTATCGTAGTGCCGGGCCGGTGCCAGCGGTACGTTCGCGGCTGCTTGAATGGCTGTTCTACGACCAACCGCGGCCGCTGGCGAAAACCTTCGAGATCGCCGGCCGCTCGTGGAACATGGTGGTGTCGGCGCCGCCGGCGGCGCCGATTTCGCCGTGGAGCGGTTCGGTGCTGCTGTTGGTGGCCGGCCTGCTGCTGTC
>JBATWJ010000214.1:0-1578 GCA_049672545.1 Burkholderiaceae bacterium | reverse complement strand
GCCCGGAACGGGTCGCGGCCAGCCCTGCCACCAGCTCGGCGTCGGTCTCGTCGATTTGCAGGCCGACGATGTGCACCGTTTCGCCCGCCCAGGTGATCGAGATTTCAACGCCGGGCACGAAATGCATGCCGAGTTCCTGCGCCGCCGCACGGGCGGCAGCAATGCCGCCGACTTCGTCGTGATCGGTCAGCGCCCACACCTGGACGCCGTTGGCGCTGGCGCGCGCGGCCAGCACCGCCGGGGCCAGGATGCCGTCGGAGACGTTGGAATGGCAGTGCAGATCGAAGTTGGACATGCGTTCGGAAGGCAGACGCCGGCCATGCGGCGAATCAGTCAATAGCCCATTTTACGCCGGCCGGAGCACGGATGCTGCACCTGCACAACCGGTGCCGCCTGCTGCAACAGGCTCTACACCAAAAAATCTTCGACCAGCGCCGCCAGCCGCTGCGGCTGGTCGTGGTGCAGCATGTGGCCGGCATCGGTGACCATTTCGCAGCGCACCTCACGCAGGCAGGCCAGGCGGCGCTCGATTTCGGCGCGCGCCTCCTCCTTCGGCCCCAGCCAGCGCCAGGCATCGGTGTCGTCCGCCTCGACCCACAGCACCGGCGCCTCGATGCGGCGCCAGCAGGCCAGCACTTCGTCCAGCCGGTATTGCAGCGGACCATGGTTCTTGTGCACCGGGTCGCCCAGAATTTCCCAGCGACCGGCATGGTTCGGCCGCGCCCAGTGGCCGGCCAGGAAGGCGGCGCGCTCGTCCGGCAAGCGCGGGTTGGTCTTCTGCAGGCGGCGCGCGACCTCTTCGGGCGACGCGTAGTCGCGCATCGACGGCGCCTGCTGCAATTCTTCCAGCCAGCGCGCATAGCGCTGCGGCGCCTGTTCCGGATCGCTGGCCGCCAAGCCGAAGCCTTCCAGATTGATCAGGCGGCGGATGCGCTCCGGCCGGATGCCGGCATACAGCATCACGATGTTGGCGCCCATGCTGTGGCCGAGCAGGTTGACCGGCTGCTGCGGCGCGTAGCGGCGCAGGATCGCGTCGAGATCGCCCAGGTAGTCGGGAAACCAGTAGTTGTCGGCGCCCGACTTGTCGGTCAGGCCGAAGCCGCGCCAGTCCGGCGCGATCACGTGCCAGTCGCGCGCCAGGCAGTCCACCATGAACTGGAACGAGGCCGACACATCCATCCAGCCGTGCATCAGGAACAGCGACGGCGCATCATCGGCGCCCCAATGACGGACGTGATACCGCAGACCGCGCAGCGTGATAAATTCGGAACGGGAAATTTTCATCGGGTACGGTAGGGAAGCGGGGCCGCAGCGGCCGGAATGTCGGGCGGCCGGCGCGCCGGCCGCCGCATTGGCAATAGAACGATCGTTCGATAATTATAGTGGAGAAAACATGACATCCGGCAGGCAACCCGTTTCCGCCAATCAATATGACGAGCTGTATCGGCAATTCCGCTGGCAGGTGCCGGCGCAGTTCAATATCGCCGAAGTGTGCTGCCGGCGCTGGGCGGCGGATGCCGGCCGCGTCGCGATTCATTACGAGGACGACCGCGGCGACGCCGCGACGCTGAGCTACGC
>JBATWJ010000213.1:0-11165 GCA_049672545.1 Burkholderiaceae bacterium | reverse complement strand
GTGCCGGCCGGGCGGATCGCCCGGGCGCTGCTGGCGGCGGCGCTGGACGCGCCGGCCGGCGAGCATGTGATCGAATCGGAACGCCTGCAGGACTGAGCGGGGATTCGCTCAAGCCGCCTTCGGCTTCGCCAGCAATGCCTTCAGGTTCGCCAGCCGGTTCTGCGGCGTGATGGTTTCCTCTTCGGTCGGCACCGCATCGCCGCAGTCGAGCTGCATTTCCTTGATGAAGCGCGACGGGTCGCAATGGATCGATTCGCGCGCGCGCCTGCGCTTCTTGCACCAGGATACGTGCAGGCTGCGCTGCGCGCGCGTGATGCCGACGTACATCAGGCGCCGCTCCTCCTCGATGCGGGCGGCCATCGTCTCGGCCGGCGCGTCCGGGTCGCCCTTGTGCGGCAGGATGCCTTCCTCGACGCCGACCAGGAACACGTGCGGGAATTCCAGTCCCTTCGACGCGTGCAGCGTCGACATGCGCACCGCGTCCGGTTCTTCGTCGCGGCCTTCGAGCATCGTCATCAGGGCCACCATCTGGGTCAGGTCGAGCAGGCTTTTTTCGGCGTCGGCGCCGTCCTTGCCGCCGCTGCCCTTTTCCTTCAGCCAGGCGGTGAAGTCGAGCACGTTCTGCCATTTGTTCTGCGCGGCGCGGTCGTCGAAGGTGTTGTACAGGTACGCCTCGTACTCGATTTCCTTCATCATCTGGTCCAGCAGTTCGGCCGCGTGGCCTTCGCGGTGCGCGTGCGCTTCCAGCCGGTTGATGAAGTCGCAGAACTGGCGCAGCGGCGCCAGCTGGCGCTCGGCCAGGATCGCCTCGACGCCGCCCTTGTAGACCGCCTCGAACAGCGAGCATTGCCACTGGCCGGCGTAGGCGCCGAGCGCTTCCAGCGTCGCCTGGCCGACGCCGCGCTTGGGCGTGGTGACGGCGCGGATGAAGGCCGGGTCGTCGTCCTCGTTGGCGATCAGGCGCAGGTAGCTGATGATGTCCTTGATCTCGGCGCGGTCGAAGAAGCTCTGGCCGCCCGACATCGTGTACGGGATGCGCTCGCGCCGCAGCGCCTGCTCGATCACGCGCGCCTGGTGGTTGCCGCGGTACAGGATCGCATAGTCGGAAAACTTCGCGCGCCGCTCGAAGCGGTGCGCCGACAGCAGGATCGCCACCTGCTCGGCTTCGCGCTCGTCGTCTTCCATCGCCAGCACCTTGATCGGATCGCCCAGCCCGTGCTCCGACCACAGCTTCTTGTCGAACAGCTTCGGGTTGTTGCCGATCACCGCGTTGGCGGCCTGCAGGATGCGCGTGGTTGAGCGGTAGTTCTGCTCCAGCTTGATCACCTTCAGGTCGGGGAAATCGACCTGCAGTGTCTTCAGGTTTTCGATGGTGGCGCCGCGCCATGCATAGATCGCCTGGTCGTCGTCTCCGACCGCGGTGAACATCGGCTTCTTGCCGATGCCGGTGACCAGAAGCTTTACCAGCTCGTACTGGCAGGTGTTGGTGTCCTGGTATTCGTCGACCAGCAGGTAGCGCAGCCGGCGCTGCCACTTGTCGCGCACTTCTTCCTTGGCGCGGAACAGTTCGACCGGCAGCCGGATCAGGTCGTCGAAATCGACCGCCTGGTAGGCCGACAGCGTGGCGACGTAGCTGCGGTAGATGCGCGCGGCCTGCGCCTCGTCCTCGTCCGCCGCCTGCTTCAGCGCGGCGTCCGGATCGATCATCGCGTTCTTCCACAGCGACATCGCGCCCTGGATGCGGCGGATCAGCTGCTTGTCGGTAGTGGCGGCCAGGTCCTGCACCAGCGCGAAGCAGTCGTCGGAATCCAGGATCGAGAAGCGATCCTTCAGACCGAGCTGCGCCGCTTCCTGGCGCAGGATCTTCACGCCCAGCGAATGGAAGGTGGAAATCGTCAGCTGCTTGGCCTGCTTGGGCTCCTTCAGCAGCTTGGCGATGCGCTCCTGCATTTCGGCGGCGGCCTTGTTGGTGAAGGTCAGCGCCGCGATGTTCCTGGCGTCGTAGCCGCAGGATTCGATCAGGTGCGCGATCTTTTGCGTGATCACGCGGGTCTTGCCGGAACCGGCGCCGGCCAGCACCAGGCACGGGCCGTCCATGTACGTGACCGCTGCGCGCTGCGGTGCGTTCAGACCGGACGGCGGGGAGGAAGACATGCGAAAGATGCTGGCGAGAAAACAGGGACGCCATTGTAGCAGTGTAGATACTCCCGCAGCAGGCCCGTCATATCGCGCATTTTATGGCCTGTTTTGCATCATACCCCCACATTTTTGCCGGAACCTGGGATAGCGGCGGCCGCCGATGCGAGCCATGAAAGCATTCGCGGGCATTGAGAAAAATCAAGCGTGCAGCACCGCGGCGTCCTATCGTGGGCCTATGCGCTGTCCAGCAGGCGGCGGCGCTTCGGCAGCGGGCTCCGCTGCGCGCCGCTGGTTTTCGGATGGACAGTCATGCCGGGGCGGCCCGCTGTTGCGGCCGGGCGAGGCCGGCTATGACCAGGCGCGCAGCGTCTGGAACGCGATGATCGACCGCCGGCCGGCGCTGATCGTGCGCTGCGCCGGCGTTGCCGACGTCATGCGCTCGGTCGCGTGCGCGCGCGCCACGCCTACGTCGACGCCGGCTGCACACTGACCGACTTCAACCACGAAGCGCAAACGTTCGGGCTGGCGACGCCGCTCGGCATCAATTCCACCGGCTGCCGATCGATTACGAAGTCGAGCGGGTACGCGACGGCGGTTCGTTTTCCACCCGGCGCGTGGTCGCCAGCCAGGAGGGACGGCGCATCTTCGTGATGTCGGCCTCGTTCCAGCAGGAAGAACAAGGCTTGACGCATCAGAATCAGGCGCCGGCGGCGGCCGACCCGGAGACGCTGTCGTCGAGCGTGGCGACTTGGAAGGCGAAGAGCGTCGGCCGGCGGCCGTTCATGCCGATACCGGTGGATTTCCGCACCGATCCGCCCGGTGACCTGTAGTCGCATACGGCGCTGTTCGCCTACGTATCCGACTATGCGCTCCTGTGGACCTCGCTGCAACGGCACGGGCTGAAGCTGGGCGACCCGGGCCTGCAGATCGCCAGCCTCGATCACACCATCTGGTTCCACCGGCCGTTCCGGATGGACGACGGGCTGCTGCTGTCGATGGACAGTCCGAATGCGTCCGGCAGGAGCTGCCTATCCCTGGCGCATATCTACGACCGACAGGGCATGCTGGTGGTGTCCATGGCACAGGAAGGCCTGATCCGCCGGCACGAACCGGGTTAGGCGGTGAAGAAGCTGCACTGCCCGCTTCCGGCGCCACATAAATCAAGATATAACTCCGCTTCGTCGGGCTGTTAGCTCAGTGGGTAGAGCAGCGGACTCTTAATCCGTAGATCGAAGGTTCGAATCCTTCACAGCCCGCCAAGACTTCCCCTCCCCTGCCGCCCGCTGTGCCATTGCGCCGGGTAGTCCTACCAGACTCCAGGACCTTGAATCCGGCTAGCGATCGGCTTGGGCCTGGGCGCGGCCGTGCGCCGGCATTTGGGCTACGATAGACCTCGGCTCGGCACCGCCGGGCTGACTGCCATCGCCGTCCACCAGGCGCGGCGTTCCGATACCAGATGTGACCTAGATACGATGCTGTCCCAGTTCCAAAATGCGCTGCAACTGGATCGTTTCCGCAACGATCCCGACTTCATGATGTCCCTGGCCCGCGGCATTTGCGTGCTGGCGGCTTTTTCCGATCGCAAGCGGCCGTTACGGATTGCCGAACTGGCCCGCATCACCGAGCTGGACCGGGCCGTGGTCCGCCGCTGCCTGCATACGCTGATGCAGATCGGCATGGTCGAAAAGACCGACAAGAGCTTTCGGCTGACCTCCGACGTACTGAATCTCGGCCATGCCTATTTCTCATCGTCGGACGTCGTGCAGAAAAGCCAGATATATCTGGACCAGCTGTCGCAGACGGTCTTCACCAACTGCTCGCTGGCTATCATGAGTGCGCCCGACGTCGTCTATTTGTCGCGGGTGCAGAGCAAGAAGCTGATCGAGAAACCGATCGGCCTCGGCAGTCGGCTGCCGGCGCATTGCACCTCGGCTGGCCGCATACTTCTGTCGAATCTGCCTGACGCCAAATTGCACCTGTATCTGGACTCGATCAAGCTGGAGCCCTATACCGAATTCACGGTGATCGACAAGGACCAGCTGTTGCGGATGCTCTTACAGATCCGCACCGATGGCTACACCATTGTCGACAGCGAATATGAACTGGGCCTTACCGCGATCGCGATTCCAGTGGCGATTCGCGGTATTCAGACGCCGATGGCGCTCAGCATTGCTGCCAATTCCAAGTTCGTGCGCGCCGATCAGTTGGTGGAGCTGTATCTGGACAAGATGAAGGTGGTCGCCAAGCAGCTTTACCTGCTTGGCGAGCCAGATGGCAAGACGAAAAAGCGTACGCTGAACAATTCCTGAGAAAGCGCCACGCCGGGCCGGACCAACCGCCCCGTTCAGCTCAGGCGCCGGCGGTGCCGGCCAGCGGCTGCGCGTCGAGCTTGGCGCGGCGGCGCAGGAAACCCCACATCGACCAGACGATCAGCAGCACGCAGACGGCTAGTGCACCGGCAGTAATCGGCCGTTCAATGAAAACGCTGAAGTCGCCGCGCGACACCAGCAGGGTGCGACGGAAGTTTTCTTCCAGCATCGGCCCCAGCACCAGCCCGAGAATGATCGGCACCACTTCGAAACGCACCTGCAGCATCAGAAAGCCGACCAGGCCGACGCCGAGCAGGATGAAGATGTCGAACACGTTGTTGTTGGTGCCATAGACGCCAATGCAGGTAAACAGCACGATCGCCGGAAACATGTACGAATACGGAATCGTCAGCAGCCGCACCCACATGCCGACCAGCGGAATGTTCAGGATCACCAGGAAGATGTTGCCGATCCAGAAGCTGACGATCAAACCCCAGAACAGTTCCGGGTGGCTGGTCAGTACCTGCGGCCCGGGCTGGATGCCCTGAATCATCAGTGCGCCCAGCAGCAGCGCCATGATGGCGTCGCCCGGGATACCGAGAGTCAGCGTCGGGATGAAGGATGATCCAACCCCGGCATTGTTGCAGGCCTCGGGACCGGCGATGCCTTCGATCGCACCCTTGCCGAACTTCTCCGGATGCTTGGAAATCCGCTTTTCCATCGCATACGACAGGAAGGTGGCCATACCGCCGCTGGTGCCGGGCAACGTGCCGAAGAACGAACCAAGCGCTGACCCGCGCAGCATCGGCGGAATCGAGCGGCGCCAGTCCTCGCGGGTCGGCATCTGGTCGCGCAGCCGATAACGCTGATTACTCGGCGAAACCCGGGTCGAATTGGCGCTGGAAATCACTTCGGTAATGGCGAACAGCCCCATCGCGACCGCCACCAGGCTTAAGCCATCGGCCAACTCGGTGAACCCGAAATTGAAGCGGGGAACACCGGTACTGACGTCGGTACCGACCACGCCCAGAATCAGGCCGAACACCATCATTGCCACGCCCTTGACCGGCGAGCCCTGCCCGACGGTCGACGCCGCAACCAGGCCGAGCAGCATCAGCGCGCAATATTCGGAAGGACCGAAGTTCAGAGCGAACGCCGACAACATCGGCGCAAACAGCATCAACAGCAGAATTCCGACCGCAGAGCCCCAGAACGACGCGATGCATTTCATGAACAGCGCGATGCCGCCCCTGCCCTGTTTGGCCATCGGATAGCCGTCCAGCACCGTGACGGCCGCCGCCGGGTGCCCGGGCACCCCGAGCATGATCGAGCAGGTGCCACCGCCATAGTCGGCGCCGAAGTAGACGCCAGCCAGCATGATCAGCGCGCCGGAAGTCGGCAGATGGTAGGTGATTGGCAGCAACAGCGAAATCGCGATCAGCGCACCCAGACCTGGCAGCACGCCGACAAGACAGCCCAGGAAAACACCCAAGAAGCAGTACCAGAGGTTGCTCAGCGTAATTGCTTCGCCAACGCCCATCGACAGGTTGGCGAGAAAAACATTAAGGAAGTCCATCGGTCATCCTTGGAACGTGAAAGCCGGCAGCGTCATCTGCAGGCCGAACGTGAAAATTAGCCAAGACAGCACGGCTAGGAACACACCGAGCAACAGGGCAGACTTGAGTTTGAAGGTGTTGCCGGCGAGCGCGGCAATCACCACGCAGGCGAAGGCGGTTGGGATCAGACCAACCCGGTTGATCAAGACGGCAAACACCCATACCGCGACCAGTACCGCCACCAACGGGCGTGCCGCAAACGGCGGCGGTGTGAGCGCATGTACCGTCTTGCGAAATGAAAACAGCATGATGATGACGCCCAGGCCGGCCAGCACCCAGCCCAGCGCGGTCGGGAAATAGCCCGGCCCCATGCGGGACGCTTGGCCGATCTGATAATGGCTGGACGCGTACAGTGCGACGAAAGTGCCGAATGCCACCAGCGCCAGCCCGGCCGCAAAATCGCGTCGGTCGATTCGTTTCATAAGGTTCTCCAATAGATTCGTAGTAATGGGCGCCGCAGTGATGAATTGTCCATGGATCGCAACGCAGGGGGGCCGATCGCCGATGGCTGGCGCCGCCCTGCGACGTCCCGGGCTGCCGATGGCGAACATCTGCGTCGACCGTTTGTGCCGGCGCGCCGGCGAATCACTGGGAAAGTCATCCTCGTCTCCATTAGTCGAATTTATTATTGTTTGAGCGAATTCGGCGGCTGCACGTTTCGGTAGTCAATCCTCGATGAAAACATCACGAGGTGCGCCAAGATGACGAACACCTCACAGTCGGATATCCACACACAATTCGGTGTTGAGTCGGATGATCCGCTTCAGGTACAAATGAGTGGCATACACCCCAGATGTATCCGATGACGCCGTGGAGTTGCGTACTTCCGGTGCGCACCGGGCGCTGGCATCGGCCACGGCGACACGGGCGAAATCGCGTGCCAGCAGAGCCGTCGCGGTCGGCCGGGTACCGGCCAATGCGGTGGCGGCACCACAGACCGCGATTGTGACCACTTCGAGCGCCACCGCGGTATCTGCCATACGGTTGCTTGACCGCCTAAAAGCAGCCGATCAGCACGCCGGACTGGCTACGCTTGCGCACGTAATCGCGGGCCAGCCGGAAGCCCGCATAAGCGGTATCCAGTGCGACCGCCAGCCGATACAACCGCCAACGGGCATCGAGTGCTGCCGCCGCCGTTGGCTACAACCGCGTCGCCGCAGCGGCAAGCTGTTCGCGCTGCTGCTGCGGCGGCGGCCATTCAACCAGCGTGCAGACCGGATCCAGCGCCGGCCGTTCGGCGAGCGACAGCTGGTCGACCGGTCTCGTCGCAGTTCATCACGCCACCGGCGCGACCGTATGTGACCAGCCCATGCGAGCACTGTATTGCATCCGGAGCGCTAATCGTGCTCCTGCACCGGCCGCTTACCTCGCAGCGTCACAGGAGCGTGTGACGTCTGGGCGTCATTCTAGTTTGGCTCCGGACTGCTCCACGAGCTTCTTCCAAACTGGAAAATCCCGGTCGAACGCGACCTTGAACGCTTCGGCTGAGCTGTCGGTAATTACGTCGTATCCCATTTCGAGCGCGCGCTTGCGCAAATCCGGCGAATTGGCCGCCTTGACGATCGATTGATGAATCCGCTTCATGACCGGCTCGGACGTCGCCGCTGGCATTGCCATGCCGATCCATCCGACCACGCGGTAGGCGTCATCATCCAGACCCTGTTCCTTCAGCGTCGGCACATCCGCCATCGTCTGGACGCGGCGCTCGCCAGTAATGCCGATGGCATTCAGCTTGCCGGTCGCGACATGCTGCTTCACCCCCATGAAACTGGCAGTGGTCATCTGGATGTTGTTATTGAGCAGGTCAACCATCATTGGCGCTTCGCCCTTGTAGGCGACGTGGTTCATGTCGGCATCCTGTGCAGCGCTCATGTACGCACCGGCCAGATGTGGGTAGGAGCCGATTCCATAGGATCCGTAATTGACCTTACCCTTGTTTTTCTTGATATATTTCAGCAACTCCATGGCATTCTTGGCCTTGACGCTGGGGTTGACGACCAAGACCTGAGGCACCTCGGCGACCTTGTAGATTAGCTTCAGATCGGTCGCTGGGTTGTACGGCAGATTGGGATAGAAGAAGCGGTTGGTCACGAATGAAGTGCTGGGACCGAACCACATCGTGTAGCCGTCGGCGGGCGCCTTCGCGACGAAGTCGGTACCGATGATCGTTGCCGCTCCGGACTTGTTCTCGACGAGGATCGGCTGACCCAAGTCCTCCGCCATCTTCTCGGCAAACATCCGCGCCATCGTATCGGTGCCACCGCCTGGCGGAAACGGCACGACCATCCGGATCGGCTTGGTTGGAAAGGGTTGCGCGATCACCGGCGCGGCGACGGTGATCGCAGCGGTCAGCGCACCAAGCGCCAGTGGGCGGATTACGGATCTGATGCTCATGGTATATCTCCTTGTATTTAAAATTCCAGGGCAATCAACCGGCTACCGCCGGACTGATGACCCGCGTGCCCGGATAGGCTTCTTGCACGCCGGCCCCGACACCACCATATAAAGCCGGGTCGGCATACTCGGATTCGCCCGTCGCCTCGAGAGAAACTCTGTTCTCCACGGCGACCGGGCCAACTCCTGATGCAGCTGCAGATTGAAGGAGCTCTCCGCGTCATGGGCCGAGGCAGCGTCGAACACCACCTGCAGAACTCCTTCACCATTGGTCTCGACGACCGGATGCTCGGTCGGCGCCACGCCGAGGTGCTCGCCGACTTGCTGCACTAGGTTGCGCGCGACCTCGACGGCGGCGGCCACGCGCAATTCCAGCTTGTAAATCTTTGCGACATTGGTCATCGCCATGTCGTCGATGATGTCCATCGACTTTGGCTTGGACGATCCGTCATCGACCCGCTTGGCAGTGAACGCCACCAGCTCGCCCACATTGCCGCCGGCGCCCGGAACCAGCGTCACGAATCCGACCGGCAGCTTGACGGCGTAGGCATCCGGTGCCCCAACCGCCGCGCATAGTTGCACCGCCGGGTGCGCGCCGAGTGCGCCCTCGATCATCGGCATGGCAGTCTCGAGCGGGATCGCCTCGAGACGCTCGATGTCGGCCATGCTCTGGATCGACGGGGGCGAAACAAACGGAGGATGAATCACTTTTCTTTACTCTCTACTCTTTTCAACAACCGGGTATGGCGCGCCCGGAGCCGGCGGTAATCGGATCACGCCGCTGACTTGCAGTTGGTTCAGCTGATCCTCGGACAAGCCCAGCAAACCATTCAGGATTTCCCGCGTGCCCTCGCCCAGTTCAGGCGGCGCGCCGTTGACCGGCATGCGCTCGCCATCGAAGCGGTACGGCGCGGCGAACACATCGATCTTGCCGGCCTTGGCATGCGGCTGGGATGTCACCAGGCCGGCATCGACCACGCGCTTGGAGGTCAGCGCCTCGTGCAGACCCAGCACCTCGCCGCACGGGATGCCGACCTTGTTCAACCGCTCGATCAGCTCACTGCGGGTACGCGCCTTCACTTCGCGGTTGACCTCAAGCGACAGCGCCTGCCGGTGCTCGCGGCGCGACAGATTGGTCTTGAAACGCGCGTCCGCGGCCAGATCGGGCCGATCGATGACATCGCTGCAAAAGCGCGCGAACTGGGCGTTATTGCCAACGGCAATCGACACCTGGCCGTCGGCGGCGTCGTAGACGCCGTACGGAATGATCGACGGATGCACGTTGCCGAAACGTTCGGGGTTGACGCCCAGGCGCAGCGCCTCCAGACCGTAGTAGGACGTGATCATCACCGCGCAATCGAACAGCGCCAGCTCGACGTGGCGGCCGCGCCCGGTGCGATTACGCTCGTACAGCGCCGCCAGCACCGCCTGCCCGGCATACATGCCGGTAAACAGGTCGGCCACCGCGACACCGATCTTCAGCGGCGGCTTATCGGCCTCGCCATTCAGTGCCACCAGGCCGGCCTCGCCCTGAACCGCGACGTCATAGCCAGGACGCGCGGCCTCGGGGCCAGCACGGTCGTAGCCGGAGATCGAGCAGTAGATCAGACCCGGATGGTCCTCACGCAGACTGTCGTAATCGAGCCCCATCTTTTCGACGCCGCCGAACTTGAAGTTCTGGATCACGACGTCACACTTGGCGGCCAGCTCGCGCGCAATCTTCCGCCCTTCTTCGGTTTGCAGATCGAGCGTAATGGAACGCTTGTTGCGGTTGGCGCAATTGAAGTACGCGGTCTCGGTGTCGCCGATGCGCAAGCCCCAGTCACGGGTATCGTCGCCGCGGGTCGGATGCTCGACCTTGATCACTTCGGCACCGAGGTCGGCCAGCACCATGCCGCACCAGGGGCCGGCGAGCACTCGCGACAGGTCCAGCACGCGCACGCCCGACAGCGGCAGGGAAGCGGAGGTCGTCATGCGATGTGCTCCATGTTCGGCGCGCGGCTCACGCCGACTCCCGACCGAGGTCGATGTAGCGCTGCAGGTGATAGTCCTGGTCGCCCAGCTGGTGGTCGATCATCACCAGTCGCTTGGCGTAGTGCGCGAGTGGCAGTTCCCAGGTCATGCCAATGCCACCATGCATCTGGATCACCTCTTCCGCGACCAGCTGACCGACCTGTCCGACCGTGTGCTTGGCTGCGGCCAATGCGCGTGCGCGGGCACGCGCGTCGTCATTGCCATCCAGCGCCGACGCGGCGTTGATGACGGCCGAGCGGGCCTGCTCGATCTCCAAGAGCAAGTTGGCCATCCGGTGCTGCAATGCCTGAAAGCTGCCGATCGCAACACCGAACTGCTTGCGCACCGCCAGGTAGTCCAGCGTCGCCCCCTTCGCCACTTCCATTGCGCCTAGGCTTTCCGCAGCCAATGCCAGCAAACCGAGCTCCAGCACCGCCTGCAGCACCTTGAAGCCGCCGCCCTCGGTACCCAGCAAGGCATGCGTCGGCAGCTGCACGCCTTCCAGCGTCAGTTCGCCTACCCGGCCGCCATCTATCGCGGCGCAACCGCGCACGGTCAGCCCCGGCGTATCGGCCAGCAGTACGAACAGCGAGATGCCGTCGCGCTCGTGGTCGGCACCTGCGGTGCGTGCGCTGATCACGAACAGGCCGGCCTGCTCAGCCTGCGGCACGGCGGCCTTGACGCCCTGCAGCCG
>JBATWJ010000212.1:0-7085 GCA_049672545.1 Burkholderiaceae bacterium | reverse complement strand
CGCCCGGCCGGCGACAGCGCCGCCGAACCGCCGGCGCGACAGGCGGCAGCTAGGTAGACGGCCCGGAGATTCAATTCTTGCCAAAGGAAAGGCCCGCTGAACTCGGTTCCAGCGGGCCTTGTCGTTTTGTACTGCGGCGAGAGCCGATGCGGGCGGCGGCAGAACCCGAGGCAAACCCACTATTCCCGGCAGACTTCCGAACAGGCTATGCCAATCCGATTCATAGAACGGCCGCGATCTCGTCTACCTCAGGTTTTCAGGCATGAACAATCCAGCCGAACGGCGCCAGTCAACTGACATACTCTTTGCCGGGGCCGTGGCTGGAACGCGCAATGAAATAGCCATGCCTGTTTCCTGGTTCGTTGAAATATACCGGCCCGACGATGATGTCGAGACCCGCCGTACGGCACATCGCGGAAAATGGATGCATGAACAATCCATCATTCCGGCCCTCCGGGAGATGGAAGCAAGTCAAATCATCACATATGAATATATAGTTCGCGATAAAGCTGGCCTTGATCAGTAGATCTTCAACCTTGTCCGGCCTGATGTAATACAGGACGGAAAATGCCAGAAAGACATCATAGTGGCCAGATTGCGATGCCAAATTGGAAAAACCATCTTCATCGCAAACATGAAAGGTAGCGTCCGGAAATTGCTGACGCGCAAAATCGATCGCCCTTTGATTGATATCGACTCCGCAGTACTCATGGTTGGGAAGAAGCGTTTTAATCAACCGCAGATTATTGGCCCCACTGCAGCCGAATTCAATAATCCGCGGCCGCTTGCGGTTCGTGACGGCCGTTAATTTTTGCAGTTCCTGGATCAAGGGCAGGCGTGTCAAATATTCCTTGGTGTATTCAAAATGACTATGCCTGTCGCTACGCCAGGTTTTCCGGTGCTTCACCGAAAAAATAAGATCGGACGTTCTTTTCGACAACGTTTTCACAATCACTTTTCGTATCATGCTCTTGAGTGCGCCCTGCATGCTGTTTTGCATTGGAACTCCTCTTTAATTGGTTGGGTTCCTCCACAAGCCGCGCTGCAATCGCAACACTGGCCACCGCGGTAAACCGGCGCACCACAAAAGCGCAACCGCCCTGGCGTCGTTCATAGCCAAGACGGTACCCACCTCAACCGCTGTTGCGGCCAACTCATATCGGGAACATGGGATAGGAACAGAAAAGCCACAGGCCGGTAAATAAACCAACATCAGCTTTGGTATCCGGCTGCCAGCGAATAGGGGATTTCATTACGTTTCTTCGTTATTCCTTGCGGATACGCAAACCTATGCAAGCCGCTTTTAAATTCTGAGATACCAATGCCTAAAAGAGCTTACGTTAAATCAAACCCAATGCAGGCGAGACCGCCCGTCGGCGGCGTCGCGAGGCGCTTGCCGGGCCCATCGGCTCGCTGGCATGCCGGATCGCCAGCGACAATGGGGACTTACCGTCTGCGCAGAACGCGGAGACCCGCTGAAGCCCTGGCATACAGCCGCCATTCTTTCCAGATGGGAAAGCCCGCTGAATTGAAATTCAGCGGGCTTTTTGATGCCGACCCGTTCGTCACCAGATTGGATTTTCCAAACTACCGCCTACCCCGCGTTTCACGACACACGATACCATGCACCGCAACATGGCCAAGTAAACAAAAAAAGCCCGCGAACCTTGCGGTTCGCGGGCTAAATCCAATTCTTTAGGAGGAAATTGGAGGAGACAAAGCAATTCTACTGCACTGCATCATAAATATCTGCTTGTTTGTTCCAATAGCAGATATTCTAAATATGTATATCTTGGCCTGCCCTTTCTTCGCCTTCCCCATTTCCTCTCTGTGCTTGGCCATCGGCAGCACTCAAGCCGCTACGCCGTCCTGTCAGTTAGTAGGTGAGCTGGATTTCCACCGTTGCCCCGGCGTTCGGCAGTTCGAAACGCGCTTCGTCATAACGTGCCGCACGGAGCTTGGGTTTGGGATTGTTCGAAAAACCGTAGCCCTTGGTGGGCATGCCGAACAGGTTGGTTTCGAGTTTGCCGCTGTTGTCATTGTCATGGAAGGCCGCGATCGCGTAGGTACCAGCCGGAAGATCGGGCACTACCGCCTTGGCCGACTTGGTGGCGCCATCGATGGGTGCGACGATGCGCCGAATCGCCTTCGTATCGTCCTTGGGAAAATCCTCCGGTCCGGCGAACACGGCAATGGCGACCTGCCCGCTGGTGTCTTTCACTCCCGATACGGCGATGGTCAGCGTGGCCGCCGCCGCATAGGACGACAGGCCGAGCACGGCGAACGCCAGCAGCGGGTGCAATGCGGCGGCAAGACCGCGGCTTCTGGAAAATTCCGGCATGAAGATCTCCTTCTTATTGATGAACGGGGTTGGCGCGGTCGTGCCACGCTCCATGGAAACTCAAGGGTGTCGGATGCTGTAGCAGAATGCGGGCGAGCGGGCCCTCGGCCAGCCGGTCCGAGTGGAAGACGCCGAGAAACGACTTGCCGGTTTTTCCGTCGAGTCCGAGCGACAGCAGCCAACCCTGCTCGTCGGCCGCGGCGGCATCCGGCACGAAGATCGGCTCGCCGAGGTGGGTATCGTCCAGATATACACAATCGCGCCTGCCGGTTGCCATATCCAGCCGCGCCAGGCCATTGTGGAACACGGTCGGGCGCGGTGCCGTCGTAAAGTAGCCGAATCTGTGACGGTACGCGGCGACGCGCGCATCGGTGATCGGAAATTCATGGTTTTCCGCACTCACCACCTCTTCGCGGATTTGCCGTTGCTGCAAGTTGATCACATAGCGGCGCACGGTTCCCGAGTACTGCTGCACGCCCTGGCGGCCCTCCATGATGAGCCGGAAGGCCGCCTTCTCACCGAGGAAATGGTCGGGTTCGTCGTAACCGACGAAGTCGGCTACGATCGAATCGCCGGTTTCGAAGGCGTTGAGGCTATGCCACATGAAGCAGGCAGACGTCTCCAGGGTCAACGGCGGCGCCTCGCCGGTGCGATCGATTACCATCAGCAGGTTGCCGTTGCGCGGCTTCCATTGCATGCTGTCGGTGAAGCTGGCCAGGCCGCTCAGGTAGCGCACCAGCGAAAGCTCGACCGGATGCAGCAGTACCAGGGCGTAACGCTCGGTGACAAACCAGTCGTGGATGTACGATGGGCGCGGCGCTACCACGCGCTGATGATGGCGCAACGCTCCATTCGCCGCCTGCACCACCAGATGCAGATGCGTGCGCGGGCCATATTCCATGCCCAGCAACAACCACTCTCCGGTTTTCGCATCCGTCTTGGTGTGCGCCTTATAGTCGATGCGGATTCCAGGTGGCCCGACCTGCTGCTGCCCGCGCGTCTCCAGCGTATCGGGGTCGAGCCCATAGGGCAGGCCGACTTCGTCGAAAGCATACAGGCAACCGTTCTTCACCTGGGTCGTCACCCCCGCCTGCGACTTGATCCTGTTGCCGATATTGCGCAACATGCCGCCCGGCGCCCGCGTGGTCCATGTCGGCAGCAGCACACGCTGCGCCAGCTGTTCCGCCACATATTTTTCCGTGCGCACGAAGCGGTTGCGGTAACGCACCTTGCCATCGTGGAAATCGAACGTCTGGATCATGCCGTCGCCATCCAGCAGATGGCGTTTGCGCATGCTGCCCAGGTCAAAACGGCCGGGACCATTGCGGTACAGGGTTCCTTGCAGCGCCGCCGGCAGCTTGCCTTCGATCTCCGGATGGTAGTCGTGCTCCTCGGTCATGGATTGGGCGAGCCCGCTCAACCATGGCTTGTTGTTTACTGCCGATTCGTTTTTCATCATGAGGTATTACTCCCTTGACGATGGAGAAGCCGGTACACAGAATTGTCAGTATATATACATATTTATTTCTGATAGAAAACACCTCGGGGATCTCAGCCCTTGTTCTTGTTTTGATCGATCGAATATGACGGCCATGGCGGCCGGAGCCGATCGACCGGGCGTAAAAAAGCCCGCAGGCCTTGCGGCTGCGGGCAACACCCAGCATCCCGGACGACTCACGAAAAATACCCCTGCAGCCATTCACTGCAGCACACCAATCCTACTTTCCACCCATGACGGCATCGTGACATCGTTCCTGTCCGGCCGAACCGGGGGACGGCCGCTTGCTCCGCAAAGCCCGAATAATCCAGATTAGGATTTTTTTAGGATTTATTGAATAAAATATTAAGGAAAGCATCTCTCTCCTGTCTCTATCATGGATTCCATTGCCCGCACCAATGCGGCGACCAACGTTTCCCTTGACCAGACAGGAATGACCATGAATTTCGACACGCCCGCAATACCGCAGCAGAGCTCCTCCACCACGCCGCGCTACGATATTTATCGCGGCATCCACAAGGCAGTGCGCGCCTTCATGTGCGATACGCTGCTGGCGGTCGGCCGGCTGGATGCCGCCGACCGCCACGAGGCTGCCGCTGCTGTCCGGCAGGTACGCAGCATGGCGGCGTTCTGCGCCAGCCATCTCGCCCATGAAGACCGGTTCATCCACCCAGCGATGGAAGAGCGCCGTCCCGGTTCGGCCGACAACCTAGTCGAGGACCACAGGCATCATGGTGTCAGGCTGCAGGAGATCGGGCAGCTGGCGGACCGGCTGGAGCAGGCCGCCGATTCGGCCGCCCTCGAACAATTACAGCGCCTGCTGGCAGATTTCACCGCCGACAGCCTGCAGCACATGAATATCGAGGAAGCCTGGAACAACGCGGTACTGTGGGATACGCATACCGATGCCGAATTGATGGCGATCGAGCAGGCCATCGTGGCGTCGATCCCGGCCGACGAAATGATGTTATGCCTGCGCTGGATGATGACCGGCTCCAGCCCGACCGAACGGGCCGCACTGCTGGCCGGGATGCGGCAGAACGCACCGCCGCCGGCGTACGAGGCGGCGCTGGCGCTGGCACGTGATTGCCTGGACGCGCGCGATTGGAACCGGCTGGCGCAGTCACTGGCGGAACCCGAATCGCTGGCAGCCTGACAGGCTGCCGAGTCAGGCGCCCACGTCCACCAGTTGCAGCGGGCGCGTCACGTTCAGCTGGAAGCGGCCGCGCCCGGTCTTCTCGATCCGCATGCCATGGCCGCGCTCGGTCAGGCGGCGCGCCAGCAGGATCAGCCGGGCTTCCAGGTTGTCGCTGATGTCCGGCAACCGGATCCGGGGATCCAAGCGCAGTTCGCGGTTGCTGAAGGCCATGCGTCCTTTTTCGGCATAATCGCGCAGCAGAACCCAAAAGATCGAACCGGCCACGCCCTTGATCAGGTATTCGTCGCCGATGAAGATGCTGTCGTTTCCGGGAAAATGCCGCACCACCATCGGCGGCCCCTGCGGTGCGCTCGGCGCGGCGCTTTTCTGCGCCGCCGACTCTTCCGCCTCCTCGCCCACGCTCTGCAGCGCATCGATCGCCAGGCCGACCTGCGCGCACAGCGTGACCAGCGCATCCTCGTCGTCGTAGCCGAAGCGCAAATCGTGCGGACTTTCCACGTACAGCACGCCGAGCAGCTTCTGGTAGGCGATGATCGGTACTGCGCACTGGCTGCGCGATTCGGCCAATCCCGGCAGCGGGATCTCCGGTTCGGGCACGCCGGCGCCGGGCGCGGTATTCTGCTTCACCGCCCGGCCGTATGCATATTCCGAATTCATGTGGCCGATGCGGATCGGCGTCCGCTCGCGCGCGGCGACTCCGATCACGCCGCTGCCGAACGGGATTTCGGAACCGACGCCGGATTCCTCGTAGCCGTGACTGGCCACCGCATACAGCCGGCCGCTGGCGGCGTCGGCCATCAGCAGCATCGCGTGGTCAATACCCAGATGTTCATGCAGGCAGGCCAGGATTTCACCCAGTAGATGTTCGAGGTCGCGGCAGCCGGCCAGTCGCCGCGCGCACAGCCGCAGCATCGCCAGCAGGTTGCGTGGCGGCTTGGCAGGCAGCGGCGTGCCGGCCACCGCCTCGATCCCCAGCACCTCGAAGACGTCGGAGCCGAGCAGGCGGAACACGCCGCTCATGCCGGTGTGCGATGCGATGCCGGCCAGCTTTGCCTTCATTTCCTCGAAGATCTGGCCGGCGGTCTCGGTATGCGAAAAACGCAGTGACAGCCGGTACTGGGCGGCGGTGAGCGGATTGGTGACCAGCAGCGTCGCCCGCGGATTCCGCAGTATGTTCCGCCGCGTCTTGTTGAAGAACTGGTAGGACAGCGCAATCCGGCCGGCGTCGATGAAATGCACCTGCGACAACAGTGCGACGTTGGGAATCCCCTGCGGGTCGATGGTGGCGATGATCGCCGGGATCACGCCCTCGAAGCACTCGCGAATCGCATCCAGCCGGTAGCTCATGCCCCCGCCTGCAACGGCTGGCCGGCGCGCGAGCCGGGTGTCTGCGAAAAAGCCTGGGTCGGCGTGAACGACACGGCCACCAGTTCGTGTGGCGGATGGTCCAGCAGCGCGCGCACGAAATCGGCGGAAAAGCCAAGCGGCCGGATCTCAGCAGCGAAATCATCGACGTGGGCGGCCACCACGGCAAAATCGTCCGCAGCCGGCCGGCAGATCGTCGCATCCGCTCCCTTCAACTGCATCGTACGGTTGGTGGTCGGCCGGCTGAACACCGCCGCGATCGCGCCGCAGCGAGCAATGTCGGCCAACAACGTCGCTGCCGGGCCGGCGGCGAAAAACAGCCGGACCTGGCGCCGGTCGGCGGAAACCCGGCAACCGAGGCTGCGCACCACGCTGGCAATCTGTTGCCCGTTGCAACTGCAGGCGGCAATCGACACCGCCCCCTGCATGAAGGCGGCCTGTTCGGCATCGATGACGGGCGCGGATTTCGGCATGGACTTGGCGGCGCAACCAGTTTCCATGAAGGCATGATTGATTGGCACGATTCTAACCGGTTTCCGGCTCGACCCGACACCTGGAAGCGGTCGCAGGAACCCGGTACTGGCGCCCTCCCTCTAAATGGAAAACCGGCCATGTTTTCCGGAGATGCGATGAACCCGAAACCGCTTGCCGCCGTGATTTTCGCTGCCGCCCTACTCGCCGCCTGCGCCGCCCCGAACGGCGCCCGCACCGACCTGTACGGC
>JBATWJ010000211.1:0-1759 GCA_049672545.1 Burkholderiaceae bacterium | reverse complement strand
TTCACCGATCCGGAAATCCTGCGCTCGTCGCTGGCGGCGGTGATTTTGCGCATGAAGTCGCTGCGCCTGACCGACGTCGAAACCTTTCCCTTCATCGAACCGCCGCAGGGGCGGGCGATCGCCGACGGTTACCAGTTGCTGCAGGAACTCGGTGCGGTCGACGACGGCAACAAGCTGACCGCGCTCGGCCGCGAGCTGGCGCGGCTGCCGCTCGATCCGCGTATCGGCCGCATGATCCTGGCGGCGCGCGACAACGCCTGCCTGTCCGAGATGCTGGTGATTGCCGCCGCGCTGTCGGTGCAGGACCCGCGCGACCGCCCGCTGGAGGCGCAGGCGGCGGCCGATGCCGCGCACAAGAAATTCGCCGATGAGAAATCCGAATTCCTCGGCTACCTGAAGATCTGGAAATGGTTCGCCGAGCAGATCGAGCACAAGAAAACCAACCGCCAGCTGCACGAGCATTGCCGCGCCAACTTCCTGTCGCAGCTGCGGCTGCGCGAATGGCGCGACGTCCATTCGCAGCTGCTGACCATCGTGCGCGAGCAGGGCTGGCGCATCAACGAGGCGCCGGCGACCTACGAGCAGCTGCACACGGCGCTATTGACCGGTTTGCTCGGCAACATCGGTTTCAAGCAGGAGGATGAGCCGAGCTACCTGGGCGCGCGCGGCATCAAGTTCCATGTCTGGCCCGGTTCGCACTTGCTGAAGAAGGCCGGCAGGTGGATCGTCGCCGCCGAACTGGTCGATACCTCGCGGCTGTACGCGCGCACCGTCGCGCAGATCCAGCCGGAATGGCTGGAGCGGGTCGGCGCCCATCTGCTGAAGAAATCCTACGGCGAGCCGCGCTGGGAAAAGCGCTCGGCGCAGGTCACCGCATCCGAGCGCGCCACGCTGTACGGCCTGACCGTGTACAGCCAGCGCCGCATCGACTACGGCCGCATCGATGCGGCCGAGGCGCGCGAGATCTTCATCCGCGATGCGCTGGTCGGCGGCGACTTCGACACCCGTGCGCCGTTCTTCGCGCACAACCAGAAGCTGGTGCGCGACATCGAAAACCTGGAGCACAAGTCGCGCCGCCAGGACGTGCTGGTCGACGACCAGCTGATCGCGGCGTTCTACGACAAGCTGATCCCGGCCGAGGTGCACAACGGCATCGCCTTCGAGAAGTGGCACAAGGATGCCACCGCGCAGGATCCGAAGCTGCTGTTCCTGAACCGCGATGAGCTGATGCGGCACGAAGCGGCCGGCGTCACCACCGAGCTGTTCCCGAAGCGGATGACGGTGGCCGGCATCGACATGGGCCTGACCTACCATTTCGAGCCCGGCGCCGCGCGCGACGGCGTGACGCTGACGGTGCCGCTGTACGCGCTGAACCAGGTGTCGGCGGCGCGCAGCGAATGGCTGGTGCCAGGCATGCTGAAGGAAAAGGCGCACCTGCTGCTCAAATCCTTGCCGCAAAAGCTGCGCCGCCATTGCGTGCCGCTGCCAGAGTATGCGGCCGGCTTCGCCGAACGGGTCGACGAGCACGGCGCCTTCGGCAGCGGCAGCCTGCTGGACGCGCTGATCGCCGACGTGCGCGAACAGACCGGCGTCACGGTCAAGACCGGCGATTTCAAGCTGGAAACCTTGCCGGCCCATCACTTCATGAACTTCAAGGTGATCGACGAGCACGGCCGCCAGTTGGACATGGGGCGCAACCTGGCGGCGCTGCAGGCCGAATTCGGCGGCCAGGCGCGCCAGCGCTTCCAGCAGCTGGCGG
>JBATWJ010000210.1:0-12395 GCA_049672545.1 Burkholderiaceae bacterium | reverse complement strand
TCCTCAAGGTCATGTCCAAGATGGGCATCTCCACCTACCAGTCTTATTGCGGCGCGCAGATTTTCGACGTCATCGGGCTGCGACGGAATTTCGTTGACCGCTATTTCACGGGTACCGCCACCACCATCGAGGGCGTCGGCCTGGAGGAGATCGCCGCCGAGACGGTCAAGCGGCACACCGAGGCGTTCGGCGACAATCCGGTCCTGCGCCATTCGCTCGATGTCGGCGGCGACTATATGTTCCGCATGCGCGGCGAAGAGCATATCTGGACGCCGGATGCCGTCGCCACGCTCCAGCACGCCGTGCGCGGCAATTCGCGCGAGCGGTTCAAGGAATACTCCGCCCAGATCGACAGCGACGTGGCGCGGGCGCGCACGATACGCGGCCTGTTCCGCATCAGGACGGCAGGAGAGCTCGGCCGCGCGCCGGTGCCGCTCGACGAGGTCGAGCCGGCGAAGGAGATCGTCAAGCGTTTCTCCACCGGCGCCATGTCGTTCGGCTCCATAAGCCGCGAGGCGCACACCACGCTGGCGCGCGCCATGAATGCCATCGGCGGCAAGTCTAACACCGGCGAGGGCGGCGAGGAGCCGGACCGCTACCTGCCGCTGCCGGGCGGTGGGGCGAATCCGGAGCGTTCGGCCATCAAGCAGGTGGCGTCGGGTCGTTTCGGCGTGACGGCGGAATATCTCGTCAACTCAGACATGATGCAGATCAAGGTCGCCCAGGGCGCCAAGCCGGGCGAGGGCGGGCAATTGCCCGGCCACAAGGTCGACGCCACCATCGCCAAGGTGCGCCATTCGACGCCGGGCGTCGGCCTGATTTCGCCGCCGCCGCACCACGACATCTATTCCATCGAGGACCTGGCGCAGCTCATCTACGACCTGAAGAACGTCAATCCGGACGGCGACGTGTCGGTCAAGCTGGTGTCGGAGGTCGGCGTCGGCACGGTCGCGGCGGGCGTCGCCAAGGCGCGCGCCGACCATATCACCGTTTCCGGTTACGATGGTGGGACGGGTGCCTCGCCGCTCACCTCGCAGAAGCATGCCGGCAGCCCGTGGGAGATGGGCCTTGCCGAAACCCACCAGACGCTGGTGCTGAACGGGTTGCGCAGCCGTGTCGCCTTGCAGGTCGACGGCGGCCTCAGGACCGGCAGAGACGTGATCGTCGGTGCGCTGCTCGGTGCCGACGAGTTCGGCTTCGCCACGGCCCCCCTGATTGCCGCGGGCTGCATCATGATGCGCAAGTGCCACCTGAACACCTGCCCGGTCGGCGTCGCCACCCAGGATCCGGAACTGCGCGCCAAGTTTTCCGGCAAGCCGGAGCACGTGGTCAACTACTTCTTCTTCGTCGCCGAGGAGGCGCGCCAGATCATGGCGCAGCTGGGCATCGCCACCTTCGACGAGCTGATCGGCCGCAGCGACCTGCTCGACAAGAGCCGCGCGATCACCCACTGGAAGGCGCAGGGACTGGATTTCGACCGCGTCTTCCACCGCGCCGAAGTGTCGCCGGAGGCGCGCTGCTACCACTGCGAAGAGCAGGACCACGGCCTGCATCACGCGCTCGACCACAAGCTGATCGCGCAGGCGGCGCCGGCGCTGGAGCGCGGCGAAAAGGTGTCGTTCATCTCGTCGATCAGGAACCGCAACCGCACGGTCGGTGCGATGCTGTCGGGCGTGGTGGCGCAGAAATACGGCCATGCCGGGCTGCCGGACGACACCATCCATATCCAGCTGCACGGCACCGCCGGGCAGTCGGCCGGTGCCTTCCTGGCGCACGGCATCACGCTCGACCTGGTTGGCGAAGGCAACGACTACGTCGGCAAGGGCTTGTCGGGCGGACGCATCATCGTGCGCCCGAACACCGAGTTCCGCGGCTGGGCGGTGGACAACATCATCGTCGGCAATACCGTGCTGTACGGCGCGATCGCCGGCGAGGCGTTCATCAACGGCGTCGCCGGCGAACGCTTCGCGGTGCGCAATTCGGGCGCGGTCGCGGTGGTCGAGGGTACCGGCGACCATGGCTGCGAATACATGACCGGCGGCACGGTGGTGGTGCTGGGTGCGACCGGCCGCAATTTCGCCGCCGGCATGTCGGGCGGCATCGCTTACGTGTACGACCCGGATGGCGATTTCGCCAGCCGCTGCAACCAGGCGATGGTGGATCTGCAGCCGGTGCCGGCGGCGACCGAGCAGGAAGCGGCCGGCGAGCGGGCGATCTGGCACGCGGCCAAGCGCGGCGGCGAGCCGCAGACGCACGAGCTGATCCTGAAGCACCTGGTCGAGCGTCACTTCAAGCACACCGGCAGCACGCGCGCGCGCAATCTGCTGGACGACTGGGGTCACGCGCGCGCCAAGTTCGTGATGGTGTTCCCGACCGAGTACAAGCGCGCGCTGGCCGAGCTGAACGCCGGCGTCGACGAGCAGGAACTGGAACAGATCGCCGCGTAGGCGCGAGCGGCCACAGCCAACGATTCAAGGAAAGTCATGGGAAAGATCACCGGATTCATGGAATTTGCGCGGCAGGACGAAACCTATCTGCCGCCGGCCGAGCGGGTCACCAACTACAGGGAATTCGTGCTGCGGCTGGCCGATGGCAAGGCGAAAATCCAGGGCGCGCGCTGCATGGATTGCGGTACGCCGTTCTGCACCAGCGGCTGCCCGGTCAACAACATCATCCCGGACTGGAACGACCTGGTCTATCACGGCAATTACCGCCAGGCGCTGGATACGCTGCACTCGACCAACAACTTCCCGGAGTTCACCGGCCGCATCTGCCCGGCGCCGTGCGAAGCGGCCTGCACGCTGAACATCAACAGCGACCCGGTCGGCATCAAGTCGATCGAGCACTTCATCATCGACAAGGGCTGGGAAAGCGGCTGGGTGCTGCCGCAGCCGGCGGCCGCCAGGACCGGCAAGAGCGTGGCAGTGGTCGGCTCGGGGCCGGCCGGGCTGGCGGCGGCGCAGCAACTGGCGCGCGCCGGCCACGCGGTCACGGTGTTCGAGAAGAACGACCGCATCGGCGGCCTGCTGCGCTATGGCATCCCCGACTTCAAGCTGGAAAAGTCCCACATCGACCGCCGCATCGCGCAGATGGAAGCCGAAGGGGTGCGTTTCGTCACCGGCGTATTGATCGGCCAGGACTTTCCGGCGCATGTCGGCAATGGCGCCAAAAAGACCATCGCGCCGGAACATCTGCGGCAGGAATTCGACGCCGTGGTGCTGGCCGGCGGCGCCGAAAACCCGCGCGACCTGCCAGTGCCGGGGCGCGAACTGAAGGGCGTGCACTTCGCGATGGACCTGCTGCCGCAGCAAAACAAGGCGAATGTCGGCGACAAGGTCAAGAATCCGATCAGCGCCGCCGGCAAGCACGTGGTGGTGATCGGCGGCGGCGACACCGGCTCCGACTGCGTCGGCACCTCGAACCGGCACGGCGCGCTGTCGGTCACGCAGTTCGAGTTGATGCCGCAGCCGCCGCAGCAGGAAAACAAGGAGCTGGTATGGCCGTACTGGCCGCTGAAGCTGCGCACCTCGTCGTCGCACGAGGAAGGCTGCCAGCGCGACTGGGCGGTCGCCACCAAGCGGCTGGAAGGCAGAAACGGCAAGGTCGAGAAGCTGATCGCCGCCCGCGTCGAATGGCAGGACGGTAGGATGGCCGAAGTGCCTGGTTCCGAATTCGAGATGAAGGCCGACCTGGTGCTGCTGGCGATGGGCTTCGTGTCGCCGGTGACGCAGGTGCTGGATGCGTTCGGCGTCGCCAAGGATGGGCGCGGCAATGCCAAGGCCACCACCGACGCCGCCGGCGGCTACCGCACGTCGGTCGACAAGGTGTTCGCCGCCGGCGACATGCGGCGCGGCCAGTCGCTGGTGGTATGGGCGATCCGCGAAGGCCGCCAGTGCGCGCGCGCGGTCGACGAATACCTGATGGGCAGTTCGCTGCTGCCGCGCTGACCAGGGCAGGGCGCGCCGGGTGCAAGGCCCGGCGCGAATCGGTGGCGCAGTATTCCCTCCGCCGGCGGTGCTTCGTCCGCTGCCCGCAATGGAAGTCCGGGACTTGCTTGAAGCCAAACGTCGGGGCCGCCGTTCCATCTATAATGGCGGTTTTCGCAATTTTTCTTGCCTTCACTTTTTCCTAGCGCGCCGTGACCCCGGATTCCCCTTTCCTGGTCGAGATAGACAAGCTCAGTTTCGGGTATGGCGATCGCCTGATCCTGGACGGGCTGGACATGCATTTTCCGCGCGGCAAGGTGGTGGCGGTGATGGGCGGCTCCGGCTCCGGCAAGACCACGATCCTGCGCCTGATCGGCGGCCAGGTGCGCGCGCGCGCGGGCAGCCTGAAAGTGTTCGGACAGCAAGTGGCGGCGCTGAATACGCGCGACCTGTATCTGCTGCGCCGCAAGATGGGCGTGCTGTTCCAGCATGGTGCCCTGTTTACCGACCTGACCGCGTTCGAGAACGTCGCTTTTCCGCTGCGCGAGCACACCGACCTGCCGGAAGAATTGCTGCGCGACCTGGTGCTGATGAAGCTGCACGCGGTTGGCCTGCGTAATGCCGCCCATCTGAAGCCGGGCGAGATCTCCGGCGGCATGGCGCGGCGGGTGGCGGTGGCGCGCGCGATCGCGCTCGACCCGCAGCTGATCATGTACGACGAGCCGTTCGCCGGTCTCGATCCGATTTCGATGGGGGTCACCGCCAATCTGATCCGGCGTCTCAACGATGCGCTCGGCTCGACCTCGATCCTGGTGTCGCATGACGTGATGAAGTCGTTTTCGATCGCCGACTACGTGTATTTCCTGTCGCAGGGCAGGATCGTCGCACACGGCACGCCGGCCGAGATGCTGGCGTCGACCGATCCGTTCGTGAAGCAGTTCGTGCAGGCCGAGCCGGACGGTCCGGTGCCGTTCCATTATCCGGGCCGGTCGCTGGCGGCCGACCTCGGGCTGGAGCGGCGGCCATGATGACCGACCTGTTGGCGGCGCTCGGGGCTCGCGTGCGCGGCTGGCTGGTGGGACTCGGCTTCGCGGCGCGCATGCTGGTCGAGGTGCTGCGCGGTTCGGCCGGCTTATGGCGGCGGCCGCGTCTGGTGACCGACCAGATCCATTTCATCGGCAATCATTCGTTGCTGATCATCGCGGTGTCCGGTTTGTTCGTCGGCTTCGTGCTCGGCCTGCAGGGGTATTACACGCTGAACCGCTATGGCTCGGAAGAGGCGCTCGGCCTGCTGGTGGCGCTGTCGCTGACGCGCGAACTGGGGCCGGTGGTGACCGCGCTCCTGTTCGCCGGGCGCGCCGGCACGTCGCTGACGGCCGAGATCGGCCTGATGAAGGCGGGCGAGCAGTTGGCGGCGATGGAAATGATGGCGGTCGATCCGCTCAAGCGCGTGGTGGCGCCGCGCTTCTGGGCCGGCGTGGTGGCGATGCCGGTGCTGGCGGCGGTCTTTTCGGCGGTCGGCATCCTCGGCGGCTATCTGGTCGGCGTGCGCCTGATCGGCGTCGACGAAGGCGCGTTCTGGTCACAGATGCAGGCCGGCGTCGACATCTGGCAGGATATCGCCAACGGCGTCATCAAGAGCCTGGTGTTCGGCGTCGCCGTCACTTTCGTCGCCCTCTGGCAAGGCTACGAAGCGAAGGCGACGCCGGAAGGCGTGGCGCAGGCCACCACGCGCACGGTGGTGATCGCCTCGCTGCTGGTGCTGTGGCTCGACTTCCTGTTGACGGCGTTGATGTTCAATCAGGGCTAGCAGCGATACTGGGAGGTGCATTTTCAAGGCCGCGCATGATTTCTGCGGAATAAGCTGATTTTTTGGCATACTCCCCATAATTTCAGTCGACGTGGGGTGCGGGACGATCAATGATGAATTTCTGAGGTGGCGGCAATGCAACGTAAATCACTGGATGCCTGGGTCGGGCTATTCGTGCTGCTGGGCGCGCTGGCGCTGGTGTTTTTGGCGCTGAAGGCCGGCAATCTGGCGGCGGTATCGTTCGCCCGCACCTACGACGTAACCACGGTGTTCGATAACATCGGCGGCTTGAAGCCGAGGGCGCCGGTGAAGAGCGCCGGCGTCGTGGTCGGGCGGGTCGACAGCATCGCCTTCGACGACCAGAACTTCCGCGCGCGGGTGACGCTGAAGCTGGAGGAGCGCTACAAGTTCCCGAAGGATACGTCGGCCAAGATCCTGACCTCGGGCCTGTTGGGCGAGCAATATATCGGGCTGGAAGCCGGCGGCGACACCGTCAACCTGAAGGCCGGCGACAAGATCACAATGACGCAATCGGCCATCGTGCTGGAGAACCTGATCGGTCAATTTCTCTTCAGCAAGGCCAGCGAAGGAAAGGGTGGTGCAGAATGACGCGAGCCGTTCGGCTGGGAGCATTGGCGATCGCGATCGCGCTGGGCGGCTGCGCCAGCGCCGGCGCCAACGATCCGCACGACCCGTTGGAAGGATTCAACCGTGCGATGTTCACTTTCAATGACAAGCTGGACCAGGTGGCGCTGAAGCCGGCCGCCACCGTCTACAAGGAGGTCACGCCGTCGTTCGTGCAGACCGGTATCGGCAATTTCTTCGGCAACATCGGCGACATCTGGAGCGCGATCAACAGTCTCCTGCAGGGCAACCTGGAAGGCGGCTTCACCGGCGTGATGCGGGTCGCGGTCAATACCGTGCTCGGTTTCGGCGGCGTGCTCGACATCAGCTCCGAAGCCGGGTTGACGCGCCATCAGGAAGATTTCGGCCAGACGCTCGGCACCTGGGGCGTCGGTTCCGGCCCGTATCTGGTGCTGCCGCTGTTCGGCTCGTCTACGCTGCGCGATTCGGTCGCGCTGCCGGCCGACATCTACGGCAACATCTGGACCTACAAGCGGCCGGTGGCGTGGCGCAACGTCGGCGCCGCGGTGCGCGTGGTCGATCAGCGCGCGTCGGTGCTGAACGCATCGAACCTGCTGGAAGACGTGGCGCTGGACCGCTACGCCTTCGTGCGCGACGCGTATCTGCAGCGGCGCGCCGGCCAGGTGCGCGACCGCGGCGGCCCGTGGTCGGACGACGAATACCGGGAGGAGCCGGAACCGGCCCCGGAATCCGCCGTCCAATCGAAACCGGGTGGCAACTAATTGCGTCCCAATCATCGGATCGGAGAACCATGAAGAAGCTGCATCAATTCATTGCGGTACTGCTGGCCGGCAGCGTGCTGGCCTTCGCCGGCGCCGCCCGCGCCGCCGACGAGGCGCCCGATGCGCTGGTCAAGCGCATCAGCATGGACGTGCTGGATGCCGCCAAGAACGACAAGCAGATCCAGAGCGGCGACCAGCAGCGCATCCTGCAGCTGGTCGAGGAAAAGGTGATGCCCTACGTCGATTTCGAGCGCATGACCTCGCTGGCCGCCGGCCGCTACTGGCGCGAGGCGACGCCGGAACAGAAAAAGCAGTTGACCGCCGAATTCCGCGACCTGCTGAAGTACACCTATTCCGGCGCGCTGGCCCAGGTGCGCGATCAGAAGATCCAGTTCCGGCCGCTGCGCGCCAGCCCCGAAGACACCGAGGTTGAGGTGCAGTCGCAGGTGCTGCAGTCGCGCGGCGAGCCGATCCAGCTCAACTACCGGCTGGAAAAGCTGTCGGGCGGCTGGAAAATCTACGACGTCAACGTGCTTGGCGCCTGGCTGGTGCAGACCTACAAGGGCAACTTCGCCACCGAGATCGGCAAAGGCGGCATCGATGGCCTGATCAAGACCCTGTCCGAGCGCAACCAGCGGCTCGCCAGCGGCGCCGCCAAGAGCGTCAAGGCGCCGTCCTGAGTACCGCCGCCATGTTCAAGCCGCCGTCGTCGCTGACGCTGCATAACGCCAAGACCGTGCTGCAGGCCGGGCTGCGCGCAATCGCCGGCGGCCAGACGACGATCGACCTGTCGCACGTGGTGGCGGTCGATTCGGCCGCCGTCGCGCTGCTGCTGGCCTGGCGACGCGCCGCCCAGGCGCGTGGCGCCCAACTCGACTTTGGCCGCCTGCCGCCGAACCTGCACAGCCTGTCCGAGCTGTACGGCGTCGACGCGCTGCTGAGCCCGTCCGTCGCGGCCTGATCCGCCGGCCGCGCCGCCCGCGTCCCGGCTGGCGGGTCGGAAATCCCCTATAATCGAAAGCTTTCCCTTGCCGCCGCAAGGACGCATAGGGCGTCGCGCGCAGGCGGTAAGCGCTCCTTATTTGCGTCAAGCCGATGGCTGCCATCCAGATCACCGATGTCGAAAAACGTTACCGCTCGCTGCGCGCGCTGGGCGGCGTGTCGCTGACGGTCGACGAGGGTGAATTCTTTGGCCTTTTGGGCCCGAACGGCGCCGGCAAGACCACGCTGATCTCGATTCTGGCCGGCCTGAACCGCGCCGATGCCGGCCGCGTGACGGTACATGGGCACGACGTGGTGACCGACTACCGCGCCGCCCGCCGGCTGCTGGGCGTGGTGCCGCAGGAACTGGTGTTCGATCCGTTCTTCACGGTGCGCGAGACGCTGCGGCTGCAGTCGGGCTACTTCGGCCTGAAGCGCAACGACGACTGGATCGACGAGGTGATGCACCACCTCGACCTGACCAACAAGGCCAATGCCAACATGCGCGCGCTGTCCGGCGGCATGAAGCGGCGCGTGCTGGTGGCGCAGGCGCTGGTGCACAAGCCGCCGGTGATCGTGCTGGACGAACCGACCGCCGGCGTCGACGTCGAGTTGCGCCAGACGCTGTGGAAGTTCATCGCGCGCCTGAACCGCGAAGGCCACACCGTGGTGCTGACCACGCACTATCTGGAAGAAGCGCAGGCGCTATGCAACCGCATCGCGATGCTGAAGGCCGGCAAGCTGGTGGCGCTGGATTCGACCGCCAACCTGATCCACCGCATTTCCGGCTCGCAGCTGGTGCTGCAACTGGCGTCCGGCAGCCTGCCGGATGCGCTGAAGCCATTGGTGTCGCATCCGGATCAGCTGCTGGGCGGCCATCAATACACGCTGCGCGTGACCGATTACGCCGAGGTCGAGCCGATCCTGGCCAAGCTGCGCCAGAGCGGCGCGGTCATCGAGGACATGCAGTTGCAGCAGGCCGATCTGGAAGACGTCTTCATCCAGATCATGGAGAGCGAGAAATGATCGGTCCGATGGTCGGCTTCCAGACCCTGTTCTACAAGGAAGTGCTGCGCTTCTGGAAGGTGGCGGCGCAGACGGTGGCGGCGCCGGTACTGACCGCGATGCTGTACCTCTTGATCTTCGGCCATGTGCTGGAAGACCACGTGCAGGTGTATCCGGGCGTCAAGTACACCGCGTTCCTGGTGCCCGGCCTGATCATGATGAGCGTGCTGCAGAACGCGTTCGCCAACAGTTCGTCGTCGCTGATCCAGTCCAAGATCACCGGCAACCTGGTGTTCGTGCTGCTGCCGCCGCTGTCGCACCGCGAGCTGTTCGGCGCCTACGTCGGCGCTGCCGTGCTGCGCGGCGTGATGGTCGGCAGCGGCGTGTTCGCGATCACCGCCTGGTTCGTCGGCCTGCACTTCGTCGCGCCGTGGTGGATCGTGGCGTTTGCGCTGTTGGGCGCGGCGATCCTCGGCACGCTGGGGCTGATCGCCGGCATCTGGGCCGACAAGTTCGACCAGCTGGCGGCGTTCCAGAATTTCCTGATCATGCCGCTGACTTTCCTGTCCGGCGTGTTCTACTCGATCCATTCGCTGCCGGCGTTCTGGCAGGGCGTGTCGCGCTTCAACCCGTTCTTCTACATGATCGACGGCTTCCGCTACGGCTTCTTCGGCCAGTCCGACGTCGCGCCGGCGGTCAGCTTCGCGGTGGTCGCCTGCTTCTTCGTCGCGGTCGCCGCGTTTGCGATGGCTCTGCTGAAAAACGGCTACAAGCTGCGCCACTGATTTTTGCCGCCCGCCGGCGGCGCCCATTTTTTTGAGGGTCCGACACCATGGCAACCACTCCCGAGCTGATCAAGAGCTATCTCGACGGCGGCCTCGACTGCACCCACCTCGAAGTGGACGGCGACGGCCAGCATTTCCAGGCGCTGATCGTGTCGCCGGAATTCGCCGGCAAGCGCATGGTACAGCGCCATCAGCTGGTGTACGCGGCGCTTGGCGACCGCATGCGCGAGGAGATTCACGCGCTGTCGATGAAGACGCTGACGCCGGAAGAATTCGCGGCCGGACAGCCGCGCGCCTGACCACCGAACCGGGAAAGCAAGACAAGCGGATGGACAAACTCCTGATACGCGGCGGCCGCCGATTGGCCGGCGAGATCGCCATTTCCGGCGCCAAGAACGCGGCGCTACCGATCCTGTGCGCCGGCCTTTTGACCGCCGACAGCCTGCGGCTCGCCAACGTGCCGCGCCTGCACGACGTCGCCACGATGCAGAAGCTGCTGCGCCAGATGGGCATGCAGATCGAGCAGGACGGCGAGCGCGTGACGCTGTGCGGTGGCAGCGTCGACAAGCTGGAAGCGCCGTACGACATGGTGAAGACCATGCGCGCCGCGATCCTGGTGCTGGGGCCGCTGTTGGCGCGCTTCGGCGAGGCGCGGGTGTCGCTGCCGGGCGGCTGCGCGATCGGCTCGCGCCCGGTCGACCAGCACATCCGCGGCCTGCAGGCGATGGGCGCTGAAATCCACATCGAGGCCGGCTATATCCATGCCCGTGCCAAGCGGCTGAAGGGGGCGCGCATCGTCACCGACATGATCACCGTCACCGGCACCGAAAACCTTCTGATGGCGGCCACGCTGGCCGAAGGCGAGACCATCCTCGCCAACGCCGCGCGCGAGCCGGAAGTCACCGACCTGGCCAACCTGCTGGTGGCGATGGGCGCGAAGATCGACGGCATCAATACCGACCTCTTGGTGATCCAGGGCGTCGAAAGGCTGCACGGCGCCGAGCACACGGTGATCCCGGACCGCATCGAGACCGGCACCTTCCTGTGCGCGGTGGCGGCCGCCGGCGGCGACGTCACACTGACCGACACCCGTGCCGACACGCTCGATGCCGCGCTCGACAAGCTGCGCGAGACTGGCGTGATCCTGACTTCCGGCGACGACTGGATCCGGGTGCAGATGGCGGCGCGGCCGAAGGCGGTGAGCTTCCGCACCACCGAATACCCGGGCTTTCCGACCGACATGCAGGCGCAGTTCATGGCGGTCAACGCAGTCGCCGAAGGCAGCAGCCACGTCACCGAAACGATTTTCGAGAACCGCTTCATGCATGTGCAGGAAATGAACCGGCTCGGCGCAAACATCGCGATCGAGGGCAATACCGCGATCGTCACCGGCGTGCCGCAGCTGCGCGGCGCGCCGGTGATGGCCACCGACCTGCGGGCGTCGGCATCGCTGGTGATCGCCGGCCTGGCGGCGCAGGGCGAGACGCTGATCGAACGGATCTACCACCTGGATCGCGGTTACGACCGCATGGAAGCCAAGCTGGCGGCGGTCGGCGCCGATATCGAAAGGATCCGATGAACGGACACGACGCAAACGATTGCCGGCAACTGACGCTGGCGCTGTCCAAGGGCCGCATCTTCGAGGAAACGCTGCCGATGCTGGAGGCGGCCGGCATCCGCGTGCTGGAAGATCCGGAAAAATCGCGCAAGCTGATCCTCGCCACCGACGATGCGCAATTGCGCGTAATCATCGTGCGCGCCTCCGACGTGCCGACCTACGTGCAGTACGGCGCCGCCGACTTCGGCGTGGCCGGCAAGGACGTGCTGCTGGAGCACGGCGGCGAAGGGCTGTACCAGCCGATCGACCTCGAGATCGCCAAGTGCCGGCTGTCGGTGGCGGCGCCGGCCGGCTTCGACTACGCCAGCGCGGTGCGGCAGGGCGCGCGGCTGCGCGTGGTGACCAAGTACGTCAGCTGCGCGCGCGACCATTTCGCCGCCAAGGGCGTGCACGTCGACCTGATCAAGCTGTACGGCTCGATGGAGCTGGGGCCGCTGGTCGGGCTGGCCGACGCCATCGTCGACCTGGTGTCGACCGGCAGCACGCTGCGCGCCAACCATCTGGTCGAGGTCGAGCACATCATGGACATTTCGGCGCGCCTGATCGTCAACCAGGCGGCGCTGAAGATGAAGCGCGAGCGGCTGCGGCCGATCCTCGACGTATTCGAACAGGCGGTGGCGCAGCGCCATGCCGGCGACGGAGGGCAAACGCGGTGACGATCACGATACGCAGGCTCGATGCGGCGCAGCCGGATTTCGACGCGCAACTGCGCGCGCTGCTGGCGTTCGAGGCCGGCGAGGATGCGGCGATCGATGGCGCCGCCGCCGCCATCCTGGCCGACGTGCGGCAGCGCGGCGATGCCGCGGTGCTGGAAAATCGTTTCGGTGACGTGGCTGCTGCCTTCGGCGACTGCGTTGACCGCCATGAACTGCGCCTGCATGTCGGTCGGAAAGCCCGGGTATT
>JBATWJ010000209.1:0-1918 GCA_049672545.1 Burkholderiaceae bacterium | reverse complement strand
CCGCTGGCGCATCTGAGCGGGGCGCCGGCGGCGGCCGTTCCGTTTGCGCGTGTCAAGTCGGGCGCTGATCTGGAGGCGGCGCTGGCGCAGGCCGGCGACCGCGTGACGATGCTCGACTTCTATGCCGACTGGTGCGTTTCCTGCAAGGAAATGGAAAAGTGGACCTTCGCCGATCCGCGCGTGCAGCGGCATTTCGCCGGCATGCAGCTGCTGCAGGCCGACGTCACCGCCAACGATGCCGATGACCGCGCGCTGCTGAAGCGCTTCGGCCTGTTCGGCCCGCCTGGCATCCTGTTCTTCGACCGCCAGGGCGGCGAAGTGCGCGCCGCGCGCGTGATCGGCTATCAGGACGCGGAAAAATTCCTGCGCTCGCTGGAACGCGCGAACGGCACCTGAAAATCGACACCGGTTTTCGGATATGTCAAATTTCGCATAAGGAACCTACTTCTCTATCCTTGAACGGCATGATGTTGGCGGCTATATTGGTCGCTGCATAACTTTTTTTGGGAGATTGACATGTCTTTGCGTCTTGGCGATACCGCCCCTGATTTCGAACAGGATTCCTCGATCGGCAAGATCAAGTTTCATGAGTGGGCTGGCGATTCGTGGGTCGTGCTGTTTTCCCATCCGGCCGACTTCACGCCGATCTGTACCACCGAGTTGGGTCTGACCGCGAAGCTGAAGCCGGAATTCGACAAGCGCAACGTCAAGGCGATTGCGCTATCGGTCGATTCCGCCGAAAGCCACCTGGGCTGGATCAAGGACATCGAAGACACGCAGAAGACCGTGGTCGGCTTCCCGATCATCGCCGACGCCGACCGTAAGGTATCGCTGCTGTACGACATGATCCATCCGAACCAGTCGGATACGGTGACGGTGCGTTCGGTGTTCATCATCGACCCGAAGAAGAAGGTGCGCCTGATCCTGACCTACCCGCTGAACGTCGGCCGCAATTTCGACGAGATCGTGCGCGCGATCGACGGCCTGCAGCTGGTCGACAACTACGGTTGCGCCACCCCGGGCAACTGGCGCGACGGCGACGACGTGATCATTCCGACCTCGATCCAGGACGAAGAAGTGATCAAGCAGAAATTCCCGAAGGGATACACCGCGGCCCGTCCGTACCTGCGCCTGACGCCGCAGCCGAACAAGTAATCGGCCGTCCGGTTTTCCCGCCGCAAGCGCCCGTTGAACGGGCGCTTTTTCTTTGCGCGGCGTACGGGTCGCTGCAAGCTAGCGGCCGTCGCGCCGGCGGCGCCCGGAGCGGTCTTCCAAATAGCGGCGGCGGCGGAAGAAGACCAGCATCACCGTCACGATCGCCGCCATCGCCGCCATCGTCAGCCAGAAGCCGGCGCGGTCCTTCAGCAGCGGCATGTCGATGAAGTTCATGCCGAAGATGCCGGTGATCAGGGTCAGCGGCATGAACAGCGCGGTGATCACGGTCAGCGTGCGCATGATTTCGCTGATGCGATGCGACATCGCCGAAAAGTGGATCTGCACCGCCGATTCGATCGACGCTTCCAGCCGCCGTGCGTGGTTCAGCACCCGTGTCACGTGCTCCATTACGTCGTTGATGCGCACCAGCAGCAGGTCGCTGCTGCGGCTCAGCTCCTCCTCGCCGTTGGTGTCGACGATGTAGTCGCGCAATTCCTGCAACGCATCGTGCTGCTCTTCGCACAGGTGGTCGAGCTTGCGCAATTCGATGCGGGCGTCCAGCAGCGCCTGCCAGTCGTTGAACGGCCGCCGCAGATCGAGCAGCGCGCGCTGCCAGCGGTCGAGCTGGGCGGTCAGCGGCTGGCGCAGTTCGAGGTACTGATCGACCATCGCGTTCAACAGGCGCAGCATCAGGTCTTCCGCCGAGGTCGGCCGGCGTCCGCCATGCAGGCCGCCGCCATCATTGCGTCCGCGCGACTCCAGC
>JBATWJ010000208.1:0-5802 GCA_049672545.1 Burkholderiaceae bacterium | reverse complement strand
GGCCGCCACCTTGCGCGCGCTGTCGGGCGCAATCGTCGAGCAGTCGATCAGCAGCGCGTCGGCGCGGGCGTGGGCCAGGATGCCGCGGTTGTTGCCGTCATCGCCGAGGTACAGGCCTTCGACGTGGCGGCTGGCCGGCAGCATCGTGATCACCACCTTGGCATTCGCCACCGCGCTCATCGCGTCGGCGCAGCTGCTGCCGCCGGCTGCCACCAGTTTTTCCACCGCGGCCGGCACCAGGTCGTGGCCGCTGACCGAAAAGCCGGCCTTGACCAGGTTCAGCGCCATCGGCAGCCCCATGTTGCCGAGGCCGATGAAGACGATTTCGGCGTTTTGCTGTGTCATCGTGGTTCTCCGTGGTGGGCGCGGCGCATCACTTCAGCGAAATCGTGGTGTTGATCGCGCCATCCTCGGATTCGGGGGCGAACCAGCGCGCGGTGATGGTCTTGGTCTGGGTCCAGAACTGCACTGCCTGCTTGCCGTTGGGACCGAGGTCGCCCAGCTTGGAAGCGCGCGAGCCGGTGAAGCTGAAGTAGGCGACCGGTACCGGGACCGGCACGTTGATGCCGACCTGGCCGACGTCGATCTCGTTCTGGAACTTGCGCGCGGCCCAGCCGGACGACGTGAAGATCGAGGTGCCGTTGCCATTCGGGTTGGAATTGATCAGCGCGATCGCCTCGTCCAGCGTGTCGACCTCGACTACGCCCAGCACCGGGCCGAAGATTTCCTGAGAATAGACGTCCATCTCGGTGGTGACGCCGGTGAAGATGGTCGGGCCGACGAAGTTGCCGTTGGGCGCATCCTTGACCTGGTAGTTGCGGCCGTCCAGCAGCAGCTTGGCGCCCTGCTGCACGCCGGTGTCGATCAGCCGCTCGACGCGCGAACGCGCACTCTTCGATACCAGCGGGCCGAGGTCGGCTTCGCGGTCGCAGCCGGCGTTGACCTTCAGCGCGCGGGCGCGCTCGACGATTTCCGGCAGCCAGTCACGCGCCTTGCCGACCAGGATCACCATCGAGTTGGCCATGCAGCGCTGGCCGGCGGCGCCGAAGGCGGAGCCGAGCAGGTTGTTGATCGCGTGGCTCTTGCTGGCGTCCGGCAGGATCACGCAGTGGTTCTTGGCGCCCATCATGCATTGCGCGCGCTTGCCGGCGTTCGACGCCCGCTGGTAGACATGGGTGCCGACGTGCGTCGAGCCGATGAACGACACCGCCTTGATGTCCGGGTGGTCACATAGCTGGTCGACCACTTCGGCGGCGCCGTGCACCACGTTCAGGACGCCATCCGGCAGGCCGGCCTGGTGCGCCAGCTCGACCAGCAGCATGGTCGACGACGGGTCCTGCTCGGACGGCTTCAACACGAAGGTGTTGCCGCACGACACCGCGATCGGGAACATGAAACACGGCAGCATGATCGGGAAGTTGAAGGCGGTGATGCCGGCCCCGACCCCGAGCGGCTGGTGCAGCGTGTAGACGTCGACGCCGCTGGCGGCGTTCTCGGCCAGTTCGCCCAGTTGCAGCGAGGTGATCGCGCAGGCATGCTCGACCACTTCCAGGCCGCGCATCACTTCGCCCTCGGCGTCCGGCAGCGTCTTGCCGTGCTCCAGCGTCACCAGCTCGGCGATTTTGGTGACGTTTTCGCGCAGCAACTGCTGGAACTTCAGCATGATGCGCATGCGCGCCGACAGCGACGTGTTGCGCCAGCTGGCGTAGGCCTCTTTGGCGTTGGCGACGGCCTGGTTGACTTCGTCGCGGGTCGCCATCGGCACCCGTGCCACCACTTCCTGCGTGGCCGGGTTGACGACGTCGCGCCATTCCTTGCTGGCCGACTGCACGGTCTTGCCGCCGATGTAGAGGGGAACCGCGGGTGCGGTCGAGACTGCTTTGTCCATGATGTTCTCCAACACTAGAAATGAAGCGGCGGGCGCCGGCTTGGCCGGCGCGCCGCCGCGAGGAATTTATTTGACCAGCGGGCAGGCGGCATCCACCGGCTTGAACGCCTGCTGCGCCGGGATCGTCGCCAGCAACTTCAGGTAATCCCAAGGCGCCTTCGATTCGGCCGGGGTCTTCACCTGGTACAGGTACATGTCGTGGATCACGCGGCCGTCGTTGCGGATCGACGCGTTGTGCATGACCGGATCCTGGATCGGCAGCTCGCGCATCTTTTGCGACACTACCTTGCCGTCGGTCGATTTGGCCGCCGCTACCGACTTCAGGTAGTGGTAGACGCTGGAATAGACGCCGCCTTGCACCATGGTCGGCTTGTTGCCCTTGTGCTGTGCCTCGAAACGCTTGGCGAACGCGCGCGAACCGTCATCGAAATCCCAGTAAAAGCCATCGGCGTAGATCAGGCCTTGCGCCGCATCAAGCCCGAGTGCGTGGACGTCGGTCAGGAACACCAGCAGCGCGGCGATCTTCATGTCTTTGCCGCCAATCCCGAATTCGCGCGCCTGCTTGATCGAATTGACCGTATCCTGGCCGCCATTGGCCAATCCCAGCACCTGCGCCTTCGAACTCTTGGCCTGTAGCAGGAACGACGACAGGTCGCTGGCGTTCAGCGGATGGCGCGCGGCGCCGACCACGGTGCCGCCGAGTTCCTTGACCACGGTGCCGGCATCCTTTTCCAGCGAATGGCCGAAGGCGTAGTCGACCGTCAGGAAATACCAGGACTTGTTGCCGAGCTTGGTCAGCGCCGCGGCGGTGCCCACCGCCTGCGAATAAGTGTCGAACATCCAGTGGAAGCCGACTGGAGAGCAATCCTCGGCGGTCAGCTTGGTCGTGGCCGGGCCGCTGAACATCGCGACCGCGTTCTTTTCGCGCGCCAGTTTCTGCACCGATAGCGCTACCGATGAATTGGTGATGTCGGCGATCGCGGTGACGCCGTCGCGATCGATCCATTCGCGCGCCTTGGAGGCACCGAGGTCGGCCTTGTTCTGGTGATCGGCCGACAGCACCTCGATCTTCATGCCCTTGCACTCGGCCTTCAGGCAGTCGTCGACCGCCATCTTGGCGGCGACCACCGAACCGGCGCCACCCATCGCCGAATACGGCCCGGACATGTCGGTGAGGATGCCGATCTTGACGGTATCCGGGCTCTGCGCGGCGGCCCCGGCGCTCCAGGCGGTGATCGCCGCCAATACGGCGGCGCGTAATACGGCTTTGGTGTTCATGGTGTCTCCTTGATTGTTGTAGTGGGACCGGGGGAACCTTGTGCGGGCCAGTATAGTTGCGCATAATTGCTGCCTCAATAGGTAAGAATGCCAACGGCGTTTGCATTAATGCACAACGCCATGCACAGGAGAAGCGCCATGCTGGATTGGGACAACCTGCGGGTGTTTCTCGAACTGACGCGCAGCGAACGGTTGATCGATGCCGCCAGGAAGCTCGGCATCGACCATTCCACCGTGTCGCGCCGCATGCGCCGCTTCGAGCAGCAGGTCGGCACCGAACTTTTCGACCGCAGCAACCAGGGCTACGCGCTGACGCCGGAAGGGCACCGCCTCTTGGCCTACGCGGAAAAGGTGGAAAGCACGGTGTATGCCGCCACCGAGGAGCTGAGCGGCCAGAACCGGCTGCTGTCGGGCCAGGTGCGGCTGGGCGCCACCGAAGCGTTCGGCACTTTCGTGCTGGCGCCGCACCTGGCGCACTTCTGCCGTCGCCATCCGCACATCACGGTCGACCTGCTGCCGATGCCGCGCTTCGTCAACCTGTCCAAGCGCGAAGCCGACCTGGTGGTGACGCTGGAGCGGCCGGCCACCGGCAACTACGTGGTCGCCAAGCTGGCCGACTACGTGCTGAAGCTGTACGCCAGCCCGGCCTACCTGGCCGAGCATGCACCGATCCGCGAGCGCGCCGATCTGGCGCGCCATCCGCTGATCGGCTACGTCGACGACCTGATCTTCAGCCCCAAGCTGCGCTACGAGGAAAACGTCGCGCCCGACGCCTTCCGCTGCCTGCGCAGCACCAGCGTGATCGCGCAGTACACGGCGGCGCGCACCGGCCAGGCGCTGGCGATCCTGCCGTGCTTTCTGGCGCAGCAGAGCGACGACCTGGTGCCGGTGCTGGAGGACGAAGTCGAAATCCGGCGCTCGTTCTGGCTGGTGGCCGCCGCCGAGCACCGCCACGTGGCGCGGGTATCGGCGCTGTGGAGCTATCTGCGCGAGGCGATCGAGCCGAACCGGCCGTTCCTGATGGGCACTTCGCGCGAGCAGCACTGGCTGCGGTGAGCGGCGGCGCCGGCCGGCGTAGAATGAGCCTCCCTTTTTGGATCTTTTGTGCCGAGGAGACACAATGAAAAAAGCCTACGTGGTGGCCGAAATCCAGGTCACCGATCCGGTCGGCTATGCCGACTACATCCCGCTGTCGACCGCCAGCCTGGCGCAGTACGGCGGCACCTTCCTGGTGCGCGGCGGCCAGCGCGTGCAGCTGGAAGGCGGCGACGACGCCCACAACGGCGAATGGCGCACCGTGATCACCGAATTTCCGTCGCTGCAGCAGGCGCGCACTTGGTACGACTCGATCGAATATGCGCGCGCGCGCGGATTGCGCCAGGCCAACTCGATCGGCCGCCTGTTCATCGTCGAAGGGGCCTGACGCGTCCGCTCCTCTGCCGCGCCGCCGCGGCAGAGGAATCTATCCGCATTGCACCGCTCCAACAGGAAACGCGGCCGGCATCGCCGTCGGCCGCCCTTTCTTCAAGGAGCTTTCGCGATGTCCAATGTTTCCAAGCAATTTCCTGCCAGGGCCGTGCCGCCGGCCAAGGACGAGGCGCTGCCGCGCCTGCCGCATGAACGCGACGAATCGCACGACAGCCAGGAAAGCGGCGGCCCGCGCGAGGACATGCGGCAGGCGGCGCGCGATCTGGCAGAAGGGCAGGTCGATACCGACCTGCACGGCATGCGTGGCGTCGAGGAAGTGGTGAAGGACCAGCTCCGCAGCGCGGCGGAGAAGCAGGAGGAGAAGGAGCCGCCGCAGGACCCGCAGCGTTCCGGCGCGCCGCCGCCGGACCGGCGCTGACGCCGCTGCGCTACTGGTAGCTGCGCGCGTCCTCGATCACCTTGCCGTCGTTCGGCAGGCTGCCGCGCGCGACCAGCGCCACTTCGCCGCGCAGCTTGGTGACGTCGCGGATGGTGTGGACGATCGGCGCCGCCAGCGGGGCCGCCGGATCCGCCACTTCGCAGTGCAGCGTCATCACGTCGCTGCCCATCGTGCCGCTGACCACCAGCCGCGCCTTCAGCACTTCCGGATGGCGGCGCGCGATCTCGGCCACCTGTGACGGGTGGACGAACATCGCGCGTACCTTGGTGGTCTGGTCGGCGCGCCCCATCCAGCCCTTGATGCGGACGTTGGTGCGGCCACAGGGCGAGACGCCGTCCAGCAGCGCCGACAGATCGCCGGTGCCGAAGCGCACCAGCGGGTAGTCGGGGTTGAACGAGGTGATCACCACCTCGCCGACCTCGCCGGGCGCGACCGGATCGCCGGTGCCGGGGCGCACGATTTCCAGGATCAGTTCCTCGTCCAGCACCATGCCGGGGTTGACCGTGCCGTCGCTCTCGGTTTCATACGCGATGTTGCCGATGTCGGCCGAGCCGTAGGTCTGCACCACGTGCGGTACGCCGTTGTCCTGCAGCCAGGCGCGCAGCGATGGCGGCAGCGCCTCGGCGCCGACCACCGCGTGCCGCAGGCTGCCGATGTCGGCGCCCATCTCGTGCGCCTTCTCGATGATGATCTTCAAAAACGACGGCGTGCCGACGTAGGCGTCGGGTTTGAGCGCGGCCATTGCCTGCACCTGCATCTCGGTCTGGCC
>JBATWJ010000207.1:0-1704 GCA_049672545.1 Burkholderiaceae bacterium | reverse complement strand
AGACCGTGACGACCGCGCACGGCACCGGCGAAATCACCAGCGGCACCTTCAGCCCGACGCTGCAGCAGGCGATTGCGCTGGCGCGGCTGCCGCTGGGAGTCGCGGTGGGCGATACCGTGCAGGTCGCCATCCGCGACAAGCAGCTGGCGGCGTCGGTGGTCAAGCTGCCGTTCGTGCGGCGCGGCCGGGTGCTGGTGGCGTAAGGCTTTGGCAGCGGTAGCTGTGGCTATACTCCTATTGATGCCGCCCTGCGTCGGGCGTATTCCAGTCGAATTTTGCACATACTCCTATGTTTTGATGACATGGCGCCGTCCAGGCCGAATATGGCGGTGCTGAAACCCTTCCCAACCTTCTCTTTCTGGAGCGCAGCATGAATCTTCCCGCCGAACTGAAGTACACCGCCTCGCACGAATGGGTCCGCCTGGAGGCCGACGGCAGCGTCACGGTCGGCATCACCGACTATGCGCAGGAGGCGCTGGGCGACATCGTCTTCGTCGAACTGCCGCAGCCCGGCCAAGCGCTGCAGGCCGGCAAGGAGTGCGCGGTGGTGGAATCGGTGAAGGCCGCCAGCGACATTTATGCACCGGTGGCCGGTACCGTGACTGCGGCTAATACCGCGCTGGCCGACGCTCCCGAGCAGATCAACGCCGACGCCTTCGGCGCCTGGTTGTTCAAGCTGCAGCCGACCGATGCCGGCGCGCTGGACGGCTTGCTGGACGCCGACGCGTATCGGCAGAGCGTCGGCGGCTGAACCACCTGTCGCCGCGCGCTTCGTTGGCCACCGCCGCTTGCATGTCGTTCCCGCCTGCGCGGGAGCGGCAAGGCGGGACACTCAGACGGCACCGTCGACCTTCCGTTCCTTTCCCATTTCGATTCCATCGCAGACCATGACTTCCCGCCCGCCGCAACCCGACCAATTCAATGGCGCCGCCTTCGCCGCCCGCCACATCGGCCCGTCCGCCGCCGAACAGCAGGACATGCTGGCCGCGCTCGGCTATCCCAGCCGCGCGGCGCTGATCGATGCCATCGTGCCGCCGGCGATCCGGCAGCAACAGCCGCCGCCGCTGGGCGAATTCGCGATGCCGCTGACGGAAGCGCAGGCGCTGGCGAAGCTGAAAAGCATGGCCGGCAAGAACCGCGTGTTCAAGTCGCTGATCGGGCAGGGCTACTACAACACCGAAACGCCGGCGGTGATCCTGCGCAACCTGTTCGAAAACCCGGCCTGGTACACCGCCTATACGCCGTACCAGCCGGAAATCTCGCAGGGCCGGCTGGAAGCGATCCTGAACTTCCAGCAGATGGTGACCGACCTGACCGGCATGCAGATCGCCAATGCGTCGATGCTGGACGAAGGCACCGCCGCCGCCGAGGCGATGACGCTGCTGCAGCGGGTCGGCAAATCGGTGTCGAATGTGTTCTACGTCGCCGCCGACGTGCTGCCGCAGACGCGCGCGATCATCGAAACCCGCGCGCGCCCGCTCGGCATCGAGGTGCGCACCGGCGCCGACGCGGCACTGCAGCACGACTGCTTCGGCGTGCTGCTGCAATATCCGGGTGCGGACGGTGCGCTGCGCGACTACCGCGAACTGGTGGCGGCGCTGCATGCGAAGGGCACGCTGGTGATCGCTGCCGCCGACCTGCTGGCGCTGGCGCTGCTGACGCCGCCCGGCGAATGGGGCGCCGACGTGGTGGTCGGCAACAGCC
>JBATWJ010000206.1:0-8358 GCA_049672545.1 Burkholderiaceae bacterium | reverse complement strand
CTGCAGCAGCGTGTCGACGGCGGCGCGCTCGTCGGCCGCCAGCAAATCGGCATCGGCTGCCAGCGCCGCTTCGGTCGCCTGCCGCAGCCGCTCGGCTTCCACCTGTTCTTCGCGCAGTGCGCGCTGCTGCTTGTCGAGATCGGCGGCGCCGAACGAATCCTGCAGCATCCGTGCGATGTCGTCGTCGGACAGGCCGTAGGACGGCTTGACCTCGATCGACGCCTCGACGCCGGAGCGCAGTTCGCGTGCCGATACCGACAGCAGGCCGTCGGCATCGACCTGATAGGTGACGCGGATGCGGGCGGCGCCGGCCGCCATCGGCGGGATGCCGCGCAGCTCGAAACGCGCCAGCGAGCGGCAGTCGGCGATCAGTTCGCGCTCGCCCTGCGCCACGTGGATCGCCATCGCGGTCTGGCCGTCCTTGAAGGTGGTGAATTCCTGCGCGCGCGCGCAGGGAATCGTCGAGTTGCGCGGAATCACCTTCTCGACCAGCCCGCCCATGGTTTCGATGCCGAGCGACAGCGGAATCACGTCCAGCAGCAGCCAGTCGTCGCCGGCGGCGCGGTTGCCGGCCAGCAGATTGGCCTGGATCGCGGCGCCCAGCGCCACCACCTTGTCCGGGTCGATATTGGTCAGCGGCGTGCTGCCGAAGAATTCGCCGATCGCACGCCGCACGTGCGGCATGCGGGTGGCGCCGCCGACCATCACCACGCCATCGACGTCTTCCGGCGCCAGGCTGGCGTCGCGCAGCGCCTTGCGGCTGGCAGCCACCGTTTTGGCCACCAGGTGGCGCGTCATATCGGCGAACTCGGCGGCGGTCAGCGTCAAGTGCACCTGCTCGCCGGACTTCAGCATCGCGTCGATCGCGGTCTCGGCGCGCGCCGACAGCAGTTCCTTGGCCTCGCGCGCCTTCGCCATCAACAGGCTGGCGTCTTCCTCGGACAGCGGCGCCAGCGCGGCCTGCTCGATGATCCAGCAAAACAGCCGATGGTCGAAATCGTCGCCGCCGAGCGCCGAATCGCCGCCGGTCGCCAGTACCTCGAACACGCCCTTGGTCAGCTTCAGGATCGAGATGTCGAAGGTGCCGCCGCCCAGGTCGTACACCGCGTACACGCCTTGCGAGCCGTGGTCGAGCCCATAGGCGATCGCCGCCGCGGTCGGCTCGTTCAACAGCCGCAGTACGTTCAGCCCGGCCAGCCGCGCCGCATCCTTGGTGGCCTGGCGCTGGGCGTCGTCGAAATAGGCCGGCACCGTGATCACCGCGCCGACCAGGTCGTCGCCGAGCGCGTCTTCGGCGCGCTGACGCAGCGTCGCCAGGATTTCGGCGGCGATCTCGACCGGGCTCTTGATGCCGGCGGCGGTCCTGATCTGCACCATGCCGGGTGCGTCCTGGAACACGTACGGCAGGTTTTCCGCATGCGCGATGTCCTTCAGCCCGCGCCCGAGGAAGCGCTTGACCGAGGCGATCGTGTTCTTCGGATCGGCGGTCTGGCTGGCCAGCGCCTTGTGGCCGATGCGCGCGCCGCCGTCCGGCAAGTAGCGCACCACCGATGGCAGCAGCGCGCGCCCTTCCTCGTCGTTCAGCAGTTCCGGGATGCTGTTGCGCACCGTCGCCACCAGGGAATTGGTGGTGCCGAAGTCGATGCCGACCGCCAGCCGCCGCTGATGCGGCGCGGTCGACATGCCGGGTTCGCTGATTTGCAAGAGAGCCATATCGAATCTTTATCGGTGAATGCGGCAGGAGCCGCGCATGGGCGCCGCCATGCCTTACTCCTGGTCCGCCAGGCGCTCGAAGGCGGCGGCGACGTCGCGGCCGAACTTGTCGAGGAACATCAGCCGCCGCACGCCTTGCGCCGCGGCCTCGAAGTCGCCGCTGTCGAGCAGTGCGCCGGCCTGCGCCGCCAGGTCGCCCCAGGCGGCGCCGATGTCGCGCTCCAGCCATTCCAGGGCCGGCATGTCGCGGCCGGCGACCGCCTCGTCCAGCGCCTCGCGCCATTCCATCTGCTGCATCAGGAAGGCGGCCGGCATCGCGGTGTTCGATTCGGTCTGCAGGTCGACGCCATTCAGCTCGCACAAATAGGCGGCGCGCGACAGCGGATTCTTCAGCGTCTGATAGGCTTCGTTGGCGCGCGTCGCCCATTGCATCGCCACCCGCTTCTCGGCAGCGCCGGCATGCGCGAAACGGTCCGGGTGGGTCTGATTTTGCACCTCATGGTACGCCGCATCCAGCGCCGCCGCATCGAGCGCAAAACGTTGCGGCAGGTTGAACAGCTGGAAGTGGTTTTGCATGATCGATTCGTCGCGCCAGGCCGGTTTTGGCAAAATCAATGGGAGTATGCCATCAATCCGCGCTGTTTGTGCCCGGCAGAAGCCGTTGGTATTGGGGGTATATGACAGGCCCGGACCCAGTCCGAGCCGCCGCGCCAAAATAAAAGCCTGTCCGCGTTGCGACAGGCTTGTCCGTCGCGGCGGCCGGCATCGGCGCGCCGGGCAGGCAGTCCGAGCCCTAGACGCGGAAGCTTTCGCCGCAGCCGCACTCGTCCTTCACGTTCGGGTTCTGGAACTTGAAGCCTTCGTTCAAGCCTTCGCGGGTGTAGTCGAGTTCGGTGCCGTCCAGGTAGGGCAGGCTTTTCGGATCGACGAACACGCGGATGCCGTGCGATTCGAATTCCTGGTCTTCGGCATTGCGCTCGTCGACGAACTCCAGCTTGTACGCCAGCCCCGAGCAACCGGTGGTGTTGACGCCCAGCCGCAGGCCGAGGCCCTTGCCGCGCTGCTCCAGGTTGCGGCTGATCCGCTTTGCCGCCTTTTCAGTCAGTGTGATTGCCATCGTGATGCTCCTGTTTCGAAGTACCGGCCGGCGCGCTTCAAGCCGTGGCGTCGGTCCCGCCCTGGCGTGCGCGATAGTCGCTGACGGCGGCCTTGATCGCGTCCTCGGCCAGGATCGAGCAATGAATCTTGACCGGCGGCAGCGCCAGTTCCTCGGCGATCTGGGTGTTCTTGATCGACAGCGCCTGGTCCAGCGTCTTGCCCTTGACCCATTCGGTCACCAGCGACGACGACGCGATCGCCGAACCGCAGCCGTAGGTCTTGAACTTCGCATCCTCGATCACGCCGTCGGCGCCGACCTTGATCTGCAGCTTCATCACGTCCCCGCAGGCCGGCGCGCCGACCATGCCGGTGCCGACCGTGGCGTCGCCCTTGTCGAAGGCGCCGACGTTGCGCGGGTTTTCGTAGTGGTCCAGAACCTTGTCTGAATATGCCATTTGTTGCTCCTTGTCGTGAGGGACGGAGTACCTCTTGTTCATCTCCGTCCCGCCAATTTCAAATTTTGTCGTTCCGGCGCAAGCCGGAACCTGGTGCCGTTTCAGGGTTGCTCGACCAGTCTTTCTGCGGGAGCCAACCTTGCCCGACCTTTCTGTTTGATCAGTTGGGGACAGAGTAATTCGCCGCGCTGCGGCGGCTCATAAACTCTGTCCCGCAATGGGTCAGTGCGCCGCCCACTGCACCGAATTGATGTCGATCCCTTCCTTGTACATATCCCACAGCGGCGACAGTTCACGCAGTTTGGCGACCTTTTCCTTGATCAGCCGGATCGTGAAGTCGATGTCTTCCTCGGTCGTGAAGCGGCCGAAGGTGAAGCGGATCGAGCTATGCGCCAGTTCGTCGCTGCGGCCCAGTGCGCGCAATACATAAGATGGTTCCAGGCTGGCCGAAGTACAAGCGGAGCCGGACGACACCGCCAGTTCCTTGATCGCCATGATCAGCGATTCGCCCTCGACGTAGTTGAAGCTGACGTTCAGGTTGTGCGCGACGCGGTGTTCCATGTCGCCGTTGATGTAGACCTCTTCCATTTCGGTCAGGCCCTTGGCCAGGCGGTCGCGCAGCGCGGTGATGCGGGCGATCTCGCTATCCATCTCTTCCTTAGCGATGCGGAAGGCCTCGCCCATGCCGACGATCTGGTGCGTCGGCAAGGTGCCGGAGCGCAGCCCGCGCTCGTGGCCGCCGCCGTGCATCTGCGCCTCGATGCGCACGCGCGGCTTGCGCCGCACGTACAGCGCGCCGACGCCTTTCGGGCCGTAGGTCTTGTGCGCGGTGAAGGTCATCAGGTCGACCTTGGTCTTTTCCAGGTCGATGTGCACCTTGCCGGTCGCCTGCGCGGCGTCGCAATGGAAGATGATGCCCTTCTTGCGGCACAGTTCGCCGATTTCGTCGATCGGCTGGATCACGCCGATCTCGTTGTTGACCAGCATCACCGACACCAGGATGGTGTCCGGCCGGATCGCCGCCTCCAGCTGCGCGATCGTGATCAGGCCGTTGTCCTGCGGCTGCAGATAGGTCGCCTCGAAACCCTGCCGTTCCAGTTCGCGCACCGGGTCCAGCACCGCCTTGTGCTCGGTCTTGACGGTGATGATGTGGCGGCCCTTGGTCTTGTAGAACTGGGCTGCGCCCTTGAGCGCCAGGTTATCGCCCTCGGTGGCACCGGAGGTCCAGATGATTTCGCGCGGATCGGCGTTGACCAGCGCGGCGACCTGCGCGCGCGCTTCCTCGACCGCCTTTTCCGCTTCCCAGCCGTACAGGTGGCTGCGCGAAGCGGCATTGCCGAACTGCTCGCGCAGGTACGGAATCATCTTGTCGGCCACGCGCGGGTCGATCGGCGTGGTGGCCGAGTAGTCGAGGTAGATCGGGAAATGCGGCGCCGAAATGGTGTCGATCAGTTTGGTTTGCAGGGGGGCATTCATCATTGTGCTCCAGTCAGGCCGCGACGTGCGGGCCATGCACCACGGCTACGCCGGGCTCGGGGTTGTTCAGGTTGTCTTGTCGTTGCTGGTCTACCAGATCCTGCAGCGAGACCGAATCCAGGTACTCGACCATCTTCCGGTTCAGCGTGGTCCACAGCTCATGGGTCATGCAGCGGCCGCCGTTTTCGCCGGCGCTGCGCCGGCAGTTTTCCTTGCCGCCGCACTGCGTCGCGTCGAGTGGTTCGTCGACGGCGATGATGATTTGCGCCACCGTCACGTCCTGCGGATGGCGCGCCAGATTATAGCCGCCGCCGGGGCCGCGTACCGAGGCGACGATCCGATGGCGCCGCAGCTTGCCGAACAATTGTTCGAGGTAGGACAGCGAGATTTCCTGGCGCGCGCTGATACCGGACAGGGTGACCGGCCCATCGTCCTGGCGCAGGGCCAAATCGATCATCGCGGTGACGGCAAAACGGCCTTTGGTGGTCAGGCGCATGGGCGACTCCGGGCGAACATGGTGCAAACGAGGCTGGCAGGATCGGTAAAGGTTTCCATCAGCGCATGATTATAGCAAACCCGACTAAATCTGTCAGGTATTCGCACCACGGCTTCCCGCCCCTACGCCGGCGCCAGTTCGAACACCGCGATCGACTCGATATGCGCGGTATGCGGAAACATGTTGATCACGCCCGCCTGCTTCAACTGGTAGCCGGCTTCGTGCACCAGCACGCCGGCGTCGCGCGCCAGCGTCGAAGGATTGCAGGAAACATAGACGATGCGGCGCGGCTTCAGCGCGGCGTCGGCGGCTGCCAGCGCGGCACAGACGGCGGCCGCGCCGTCGCGCGGCGGATCGATCAGGAGCTTGTCGAAGCGGCCCAGCGCGGCCCAGTCGGCGGCACCGAATTCGAACAGGTTGCGGCACTGGAATTCGGTCTTGCCGTCCAGCCCGTTCAGTGCGGCATTGGCGCCGGCACGCTGCACCAGCGCCTCGCTGCCTTCGATGCCGACCACCGCGCGCGCCTGCGTCGCCAGCGGCAGCGTGAAGTTGCCGAGGCCGCAAAACAGATCGGCCACGCGCTCGTCCGGCCGCACGTCCAGCAGTCGCAATGCGCGCGCCACCAGCACGCGGTTGATCTGGTGGTTGACCTGGGTGAAATCGGTCGGCTTGAATGGCATGCGCACGCCGAATTCGGGCAGCGAATACTGCAGCTGCGCCCGTTCCGGATAAAACGGCTGGGCGGTGTCCGGCCCCTTCGGTTGCAGCCACCACTGGATCCGGTGGCGATCGGCGAATTCGCGCAGCAATTGCAGGTCGTCTTCGCTGGGCGGCGCCATCACACGCAGCACCAGCATGATCGCCAAGCCGCCATTGCCCTCGCCTTCGCCGACCGCCAGTTCAATTTGCGGCACCTGGTCGACGATCGACAGCGCGCCGATCAGCGCGCGTAGCGGCAGCAGCAGCAGCGATACCTGCGGCGGCAGCACGTGGCAGCGCGCCATGTCGGCCACGTAGGGAGATTTTTTTTCGCGGAAGCCGACCAGCACGGTACCCTTCTTGCGTACGTTGCGCACCGACAGCCGGGCGCGGTAGCGATAGCCCCAGCTCGGCCCAGCCAGCGGCCGCAACACCATTTCCGGCTTGACCTTGCCGATATGCCACAGATCGTCTTCCAGCACGCGCTGCTTGATCGCCACTTGCGCACCGGCTTCCAGATGTTGCATCGCGCAGCCGCCGCAGACGCCGAAATGCGGACATTTCGGCGCGACCCGCAGCACCGACTCGCGATGCACCGCGGTGACGGTGGCAGCCTCCCATTTCGGCTTGCGCCGGTACGACTGGAAGCTGACCTGCTCCCCGGGCAGCGCGCCGTCGACGAAGACCACCTTGCCGGGCGAACCGTCCTCGTTGGTCAGGTGGCCGACGCCGCGCGCCTCCATGTCGAGCGATTCGATATCGAGCTTGTCTTGCTGCATAGGATGTAAAACCGGAAAAGGACGGCGCCGGTGGCGGCGCGAAACGAGCGGATTGGCGGCGCGTCGCTGACGTGCAAAAGGCGCCATCGTAGCGCAATTCGGAACGCTTTTCGGCGTCTTTAGAGCAGGGAATCCTTGCCGACACCGAATCCGGCCAGCGTGCGCTTCAGCTTGATCAACGATTCCTGCTGGATCTGGCGTACCCGCTCGCGCGTGACGCCCATTTCCGCCGCCAATTCTTCCAGCGTCGCCGGATCGGCATTGTCGAGCCCGAAGCGGCGCATGATGACCAGCCGCTGCTTGTCCGACAGTTTCTTCAGCCAGTCGCGCATCAGTACCACCATTTCGCGATGCTCGGCGCGCGCGTCCGGACTGTCGTCGCTGTTACCGGGAAGCATGTCGATCAGGCTGATCTGCGGATCGTTGTCGAGCGGCGTGTCGAGCGACGCCGCATGGTCCGACAGCGCCAGGATATCCTGCACGTCTTCCAGCGGCCGCCCGACCAGCTGCGCGATGTCTTCGATAGTGGCGTCACGGCCATCGCGCTGCTGCGCCTCCAGCTGATACTTGACGCGCAGAATCTGATTCAGTTCGCGCACCATGTGCACCGGCAACCGGATCGTACGTGCCTGATTCATGATCGCGCGCTCGATGCTCTGCCGAATCCACCAGGTGGCATAGGTCGAAAAGCGGAAGCCACGCTCCGGCTCGAACTTGTCGATCGCGCGCATCAGGCCGAGGTTGCCTTCCTCGATCAGGTCCAGCAGCACCACGCCGCGATTGATGTAGTGCTTGGCGATCGACACTACCAGCCGCAGGTTGTGTTCGATCATCTTTTGCCGCGCGGCAAAATTGCCCTGCTTGGCCAGCGTCGCGTAGTGCACTTCCTCCGTCACCGACAGCAGTGGCCGGGCGCCGATCTGGTTCAGGTAGTGCTGAGTGGTATCGGCCGACAGTTCCGCGGCCAGCGCCGACTTCAGGTCTTCCGCGGACGGCAGCGGTACGGCCTCGGCCCCGTCGGTATGGGGCAGTTCTGGCGGCGCCGGCGCGCCATCGAACGACAATTCGGCGTCGTCATGCTCCGCTGCAGCATCATCGTGTCGGGGCTCTTGGCTATCGCGAGTCATCCTGCCTGATCTCCCTGGGGATGAAGCGGTGGGTTCAGCTGGTTTTTCCTGTCGACATGGTGCCAGATGACCCGGGCCGGCAGGCATGCCTCCCAGGATCAGCGCACTGCCTGCACCGCCGACAAGGCAGCGCCCCCTTCACCTCAGCGGCGCGGCAGGTATTTTGCCGGGTCCACCGGCTTGCCTTGGCGCCGGATTTCAAAATGCAGCCTTACCGAATCGGCGTCGGAATTTCCCATTTCAGCAATTTTCTGACCCTTGCTGATGGTCTGACCTTCTTTCACCAGGATGGTTTTATTGTGCGCGTAAGCCGACAGCAGATTATTGGTGTGCTTGATGATGACCAGGTTGCCATAGCCGCGGATGCCGCTGCCGGCATACATCACCTTGCCGGCGCCGGCAGCTACGATCGGCTGGCCGGATTTACCGGCGATGTCAATGCCTTTCTTGCCGTCATCGAACCCTGCGATCACCTTGCCGTCGGTCGGCCAGATCCAGGCCACGCCCTCGTCGTC
>JBATWJ010000205.1:0-4017 GCA_049672545.1 Burkholderiaceae bacterium | reverse complement strand
GGCCGAGCAGGCGCCGCGCCTCCTCAGGCGTTGCCGGCCGCCGCCCGTAATCGCCGCAGCGCTCGACGATCTTTTGCACCAGTTCGGCGTTGCTGGCCGCCAGGCGGCTGCGGTCGAAACGGGTGTTGTCTTCCAGCCCGGTGCGGCAGTGGCCGCCTTCCTGCAGGCACCATTGATTGACTTCCCACTGGTGGCGACCGATTCCGGCCGCCACCCAGGTCGCCTGCGGCAGCAGCGCCTGCAGTTCGGCGCGCAGGAAATCGAATACCTGGCGCCGCGCCGGCAGTGCATTGCCCAGGCCCAGCACGAACTGCACGTGCGGCTGCGGCGATAGCAAACCCTTGTTGACCAGGTTGACGGCGTTGTACAGCATCGCCAGGTCGAACACCTCGACTTCGGCCTTGATGTCATGGTCAAGCATCGTGCGTGCCAAGCCCTCGACGAAGTCGGGCGGATTTTCATAGATGCTGGTCGGGAAATTGACCGAGCCGGTGGCCAGCGACGCCATGTCCGGCTTCAGGTGCAGCATGGCGCCGCGCGCCGCCTGCTCGCGGCCGCGGCCGCCGGTCGAGAATTGCACGATCATGCCAGGGCAATACTTGACCACGCCTTCCTGTACGCACGCGAACAGTTCAGGGTCGGAACTCGGCGATTCGTCCGGGTTGCGGACGTGGATGTGGACCAGCGAGGCGCCGGCTTCGTAGCATTCCTGGGTCGATTCGATCTGCTCGGACGGCGTGACCGGCAGCGCCGGGTTGTCCTTTTTGCGCGGCACCGAGCCGGTGATCGCGACGGTGATGATGACCGGTGTTTCCATCTGGCGGCTTTCCTTGACGACACGCCACAGCGGCGTTCATCCAAGGTAGCGAAAAGCGGCGGCGGCTCCTTGCGTACCGTCAAGCGGGCGCATCCACCGCGCCGCCGGCGCTTCAGCGGTGAATCACCACCATCAGTGCCCTGGCTTCGGTCTTGCCGGCGTTGCGGATCGCATGCGGCAGGTCGGCCCGGTAGCGCGCGGTGGCGCCGGTGCGCAGCTTCTTGCTCAATCCGCCGGCTTCGACTTCGACCGTGCCGTGCAGCACGGTCAAGTGCTCGCGCGTGCCGGGATCGTGCGGGTTCGACGCCAGAATACCGCCCGGGGCAAGCGTCAATTCATACCATTCGAACTTGCCGGCCAGCTCCATCGGCCCCAGGATGCGCAGCGCGTAGCCGGCATGGCTGCCGGGCAGGGTCGGCGTTTCGTGCGCCTCCAGCACCTGGATCGGGTCGGCCTCGCGCGGCGCGGTCGACAGCAGTTCGGCGATGCCGACGCCGAGCGCGTTGGCCAGCCGCCAGGCGACGGCGATGGTTGGATTGGCCTTTTCGCGCTCGATCTGCGACAACATCGATTTCGATACGCCGGCCGCGCGCGACAGGTCTTCCAGCGTCAGGCCGCGCTGCTGGCGCAGGCGCTGCAGAGTGGCACCGACTTCCGGCGGGACGTTGGCCGGGCTGGATGGAGTCATGGCTTGCATTGTTCAATAGGTTTGATTAGTATCCATTATATTGAATTTCAGTTCGAAATAATGGAATTTGGCGTGGCGTGGTGGCGGCATCCTAACAGGTCGCCGCGGCGTTGCGCCAAGCGCCATCGACCGGCGGAGGATGCGCGATGACTACGGAGCAGGGCGGCAATCAGGCATTTTATGCGCGGCTGACGGACGACCTCCAGCGCCTGCGCGACGACGGGCTGTTCAAGCCGGAACGGGTGCTGTCTTCACGCCAGGGCACCGAAGTGACCGGCGACGACGGCCGCACCCGCATCAATCTATGCGCCAACAATTATCTCGGCCTGTCCGGCGACGAGGCGACCGCGCAGGCGGCGATCGCGGCCATCGAACGCTACGGCTACGGCCTGTCGTCGGTGCGTTTCATCTGCGGCACGCAGACCGTGCACAAAGAGCTGGAGCGGGCGCTGGCGCGCTTTCTCGGGATGGAGGACGCGATCCTGTACGCGGCCGCGTTCGATGCCAACGGCGGCTTGTTCGAGCCGCTGTTCGACGAGCGCGACGCGATCATCTCGGATGAGCTGAACCATGCGTCGATCATCGACGGCGTGCGGCTGTGCAAGGCGGCGCGCCTGCGCTACCGGCACGACGACATGGCCGACCTCGAACGCCAGCTGCAGGCGGCGGCCGGCGCGCGCCAGCGCATCATCGCCACCGACGGCGTGTTTTCGATGGACGGCACCCTCGCGCAACTGGACCGGATCTGCGAGCTGGCTGCGCGTTACGGCGCGCTGGTGATGATCGATGAATGCCATGCGACCGGCTTCATGGGCGCCACCGGGCGCGGCACGCACGAGCACCACGGTGTGATGGGCAAGGTCGACATCATCACCGGCACGCTCGGCAAGGCGCTCGGCGGCGCGATGGGCGGCTTCACCGCCGGCCGGCGCGAAGTGATCGAGACGCTGCGGCAGAAATCGCGCCCCTACCTGTTTTCCAACACGCTGGCGCCGGCAATTGCCGGTGCCTCGCTGGCGGTGCTGGAGCGGCTGTCGGCGTCGACCGAGCTGCGCGACCGGCTGCATGCGAATACCGCGCTGTTCCGCCGCCGCATCGGCGAGCTCGGTTTCACCGTCAAGCCCGGCAACCATCCGGTGGTGCCGGTGATGCTGTTCGACGCGCCGCTGGCGCAGCACTTCGCGCAGCGGCTGTACGAACTGGGCGTGCTGGTGACCGGCTTCTTTTATCCGGTGGTGCCGATGGGGCAGGCGCGGGTGCGGGTGCAGCTGTCGGCCGCGCACACCACCGAACAGCTGGAACGGGCGCTGGCGGCATTCGAGCAGGCCGGCACCGAACTCGGCCTGCTGAAGAACAATGCGGAGGCAAGCTGATGGAAAAGATCCTGGTAATCGGCGCCAACGGCCAGATCGGCAGTGAGCTGACGGCGGCGCTGGCGGAGCGGCACGGTGCCGCCAACGTGCTGGCGGCGGACATCGGCGGCCACAGCCGCTATGGCGCGGCGCGCTACCAGCGGCTGGACGTGCTGGACCGTGCGCGGCTGGCGCAGCTGGTGGCGGACAACGGCATCACGCAGGTCTACCAGCTGGCGGCGATGCTGTCGGCGACCGGCGAGCAGGCGCCGCTGGCGGCATGGAACCTGAACATGAACGGCCTGTTGAACGTGCTGGAAGTGGCGCGCGAGCGGGGCGAGGCGGGCGTGCCGCTGTCGGTGTTCTGGCCGTCCTCGATCGCGGTATTCGGGCCGCACACGCCGGCCGACGGCACGCCGCAGGATACCGTGATGGACCCGAGTTCGATGTACGGTATCAGCAAGCTGGCCGGCGAGCGGTTGTGCGAATACTACTTCCAGCATTACGGCGTCGACGTGCGCAGCATCCGCTATCCGGGCGTGATCAGCTACAAGTCGCCGCCGGGCGGCGGCACCACCGACTACGCGATCGCGATGCTGTACGCGGCCGCGGCCGGCGAAGACTACACGTCCTTCCTCGGCCCCGACAGCACGCTGCCGATGATCTACATACCCGACGCGCTGCGCGCGACGCTGGAACTGATGGCGGCGCCGGCCGCGCGTATCCGGGTGCGCTCGTCCTACAACGTGGCCGGCGTCAGCTTCAGCCCGAGCGAGCTGGCGCGGCAGATCGCCGCGCGGCGGCCCGGTTTTCGCGTGCATTACCAGCCCGACGAGCGGCAGGCGATCGCCGACAGCTGGCCGCACAGCATCGACGACAGCGCCGCCTGCGCCGACTGGGGCTGGCGTGCCGAGATCGGGCTGGAACGGATGGTGGACGACATGCTGGCCAACATCCCGGCCCACCAGCCAAGTCATAAGCCGGCCGGCGTGCCGCGGGTCGCCTGAAGCGGGAGCCGGCGATGGACATGCGGGTGGCGGACCTGTTCAAGATCGGCATCGGGCCATCCAGCTCGCACACGGTCGGGCCGATGCTGGCGGCGCGCCGCTTCCTGCTGGAAGCCGGCCCGCTCGACGACGTGCGGCGCGTGCAGGCCGAAC
>JBATWJ010000204.1:0-6871 GCA_049672545.1 Burkholderiaceae bacterium | reverse complement strand
CGCGCGACGTCGCGCGCGAAATAGGTCAGCACGCCGTCGGCGCCGGCGCGCTTGAACGCCAGCATCGATTCCAGCATCACCTTGTCGTGCTCCAGCCAGCCGTTCTGCGCGGCCGCCTTCAGCATCGCGTACTCGCCGCTGACCTGGTAGGCGAAGGTCGGCACCTTGAATTCGTCCTTGACGCGGCGCACGATGTCCAGGTACGGCATGCCGGGCTTGACCATCACCATGTCGGCGCCCTCGGCCAGGTCGAGCGCGACTTCGCGCAGCGCCTCGTTGCTGTTGGCCGGGTCCATCTGGTAGGTGAACTTGTTGCTCTTGCCGAGCGTGGCCGACGAGCCGACCGCGTCGCGGAACGGGCCGTAGAAGGCCGATGCGTACTTGGCCGAATACGCCATGATGCGGGTGTAGATGTGGCGCCGCTCTTCGAGCGCGGCGCGGATCGCGCCGATGCGGCCGTCCATCATGTCCGACGGCGCGACGATGTCGACGCCGGCCTCGGCCTGCGCCAGCGCCTGCTGCACCAGCAATGTGCAGGTCTCGTCGTTCAGCACGTAGCCGTCGGCGTCCAGCACGCCGTCCTGGCCGTGGCTGGTGTAGGGGTCGAGCGCGACGTCGGTCAGGATGCCGAGTTCCGGGAAGCGCGCCTTCAGCTCGCGCACCGCGCGCGGCACCAGGCCCTTCGGGTTGGTGGCTTCGATGCCGTCCGGCGTCTTCAGCTGCGGCGCGATCACCGGGAACAGCGCCAGCACCGGAATCCCGAGCGCGACGCAATCCTCGGCCACCGGCAGCAGCTGGTCGACCGACAGCCGCTCGACGCCGGGCATCGACGCCACCTGCTGGCGCTGGTTGTTGCCGTCGAGAATGAATACCGGGTAGATCAGGTCGGCCGGCGTCAGGGCGTGCTCGCGCATCATCGCGCGCGAAAAGGCGTCGCGCCGCATGCGGCGCATGCGCAGCGCCGGAAAGGCAGCGGGGGCGGGACGGGTCATCGGGCTCTCCAGAAAAAAGCGTGAAATCGAAGCGAAAAGGCAGCTTGGGTGAAACTTTATTGAAGCCGCCCCCTCCTAGCAATAGGCGATTCATTCGTCTCCCGCTTCTCCTCCCTGAGCGGGGCCTGGCGTCCAACGATCAGGCGTTGCTGCCCTGGAGATAATCCCCTTTCTCCAGGGCTTTTTTATGGGTGCTTGGATCCGCCGGCAGCCGGTCGCCGCCATATACTCCCTGTAATGCCTTCTTGTGCCGGGCGTGGAGCGGGCGAGATCGACGCATACTCCCTATTGGTCTGCGGCGGATATGTCTTCCGCCGGCGCCAGGCCGAGCAGGTCGACGATACGCTCCTGCGCTTCTTCCAGCCCGGTGCGCTTCAGCGACGAAAACAGCTGGGCGGAAAACGGGAACGGCGCGCCGCCGGCGTCGACGTAACTGGCCAGCACCGTGCGCGCCTGGCGCAGCGCGTCGGCGCCCTCGCTGCGGTTCAGCTTGTCGGCCTTGGTCAGCAGGCAATGCACCGGTTTGCCGGTCGGCGCGAACCATTCGAGCATCTGCACGTCGAGTTCGGTGAACGGCCGGCGCGCATCCATGATCAGCACCAGCGCCGCCAGCTGCCGACGGCTGCGCACGTAGTCGCCCAGCAACTCCTGCCAGTGCAGCTTGGCGTCGCCCGACACTTCGGCATAGCCGTAGCCGGGCAGATCGACCAAGAGCGCGCGGATTTCCTCGACCACGGTGGCATCCTTGCGGTGCTGGCCGACATGGGCGCCGCCGATCGAAAAGTAGTTGATGTGCTGGGTGCGGCCCGGTGTGCGCGACGCAAAGGCCAGTTTTTTCTGGTTGCACAGCACGTTGATCGCGCTCGACTTGCCGGCGTTGGAACGGCCGGCGAAGGCGATTTCGGGGACAAGCGTGTCGGGCAGATCGCGCAGGCGATTCACCGTCGTGAAAAAGCGGGCCTGCCAGAGTAGGGACATGGAGAGGGGCAGAAAATGCAGGGAGGCAGCGAAAATGCCGGAAAGCTATTGTACAATAGGCGGTTGCGAATTGATGCGTTGCAAAAGCGCATGCGCGCCGCCCGGCCTGGGCGTGGCGCAGATCGCCGCCGGACAGAATTTTAAAATCAAGTCTCAGGGTGTCTGAATGAATCACGCATTTGTACCGTTTGCACGAAGCCTGTTTGCCGCGTTGCTGGCACTTTCTGCGGTCGCGCTGGCGCCGGCCCACGCCGCCGACGAAAAGAAGCCCGACGCCGCCAAGGGCGAGGCGCTGTACACCAACGGCGATGCCGCCCGCAACATCACCGCCTGCGTCTCCTGCCACGGCGCCGCCGGCAATTCCACCATCGCCCAGAACCCGAAGCTGGGCGGTCAGGGCGCCGCCTATCTGCACAAGCAGCTGGCCGACTTCAAGACCCCGGCCCGCAACAACGCGGTGATGACCGCAATGGCCAAGCCGCTGTCGGATGACGACATGCAGAATATTTCGGCCTACCTGGACGCGCAGGCTGCCAAGCCGGGCGCCGCCAAGAACAAGGACACGGTGCTGCTCGGCAAGCAGATCTACCGCGGTGGCGTTGCCACCAAGCAGGTGCCGGCCTGCGCCTCCTGCCACGGCGCTTCCGGCGACGGCATCCCGGCGCAATATCCGCGCCTGGCCGGCCAGCACCAGGAATACACGCTGGCGCAGCTGATCGCGTTCCGCGACGGCACCCGCAAGAACAGCGCGCCGATGGAAGACATCGCCAAGCGCATGTCGGACGACGAAATGAAAGCGGTTGCGGACTATGTCGCCGGCCTGAAGTAAACCTGAGCCGGGCAGCGGCGACACACTCAATATAATAAGAACGAATTAGGGGAGGGGCGGCCGCGGCTGCCCCTTTTTGCATTTGCACCAACGGATTGCCATCCATACATGAACACCACTACCGCCGGACTCCAGATCAAGACCAGCCGGCGCTGGCTGGCCGATACGGTCGAACTGCTGTCGTCGATGCGCTTCGCCATCAGCCTGCTGTCCATCATTTCGATCGCCTCGGTGATCGGTACCGTGCTGAAGCAGAACGAGCCGATGCCGAACTACGTCAACCAGTTCGGGCCATTCTGGTTCGAAGTGTTCGACAAGTTCAGCCTGTACGGCGTCTACTCGGCCTGGTGGTTCCTGCTGATCATGGGTTTCCTGGTGGTATCGACGTCGCTGTGCATCGCCCGCAACGCACCGAAGATGCTGGCCGACATGCGCAGCTGGCGCGAAAACGTGCGCGAGCAGTCGCTGCGCAACTTCGGCCATCACGCCGAATGGCCGCTGGCCGCTTCCTGCGCCGCGGTCACCGCCGACCTAGTGGCACGCATCCGTGCCAGCGGCTACCGCGTGAAGGTGGTGGACAAGGGCGGCGCCACGCTGATCGCCGCCAAGCAGGGCGCCGCCAACAAGTGGGGCTACATCTTCGCGCACAGCGCGATCGTGATCATCGGCATCGGCGGCATGCTCGATTCCAACCTGCCGATCAAGCTGCAGGAATGGATGTTCGACAAGGCGCCGTTTACCGGCAACGGCATCATCGCCGAGATCCCCGACAAGTACCGCCTCGGCATCGGCAATCCGACCTTCCGCGGCAACACGCTGATCCCGGAAGGCGCGGCCAGCAACACCGCCATCATCCCGCAGCAGGACGGCGTGCTGATCCAGGACCTGCCGTTCACGATCCGCCTGAAGCGCTTCGTCATCGAATACTATTCGACCGGCATGCCCAAGCTGTTCGCCAGCGACGTCGTGCTGACCGACCACCAGAACGGCAAGAGCACGGAAGCGACGATCAAGGTCAACGAGCCGCTGATCTACAAGGGCATCGCGATCTACCAGTCCAGTTTCGAGGATGGCGGCAGCAAGCTGCAGCTGCTCGGCTATCCGATGCAGGGTGCCGGCGGCGCCAGCTTCGCGATCAACGGCGAGGTCGGCGGCGAGACGCCGTTAAAGACCGCCGGCGGCGCCGAATACACGGTCGAATGGTCGGGCTTCCGGCCGTTCAACGTTGAAAACATGGCCCGCTCAGGCCAGGACGTGCGCGCGGTCGACGGCAGGAAGAACTTCAACCGCTCGTTCGTCGAAGGGCTGGACCGCCATCTTGGTTCCGGCGCCAACAGCACGCAAAAGAAGGACCTGAAGAACGTCGGCCCCAGCGTGCAATACAAGCTGCGCGACAAGACCGGCCAGGCGCGCGAATTCCTGAACTACATGCAGCCAATCGAGGTCGACGGCAACTACGTATTCCTGGCCGGCGTGCGCGACAATCCGAACGAGGATTTCCGCTACCTGAGGATTCCGGCCGACGACGACGATTCGCTGCGTGAGTGGATGCGGCTGCGGGCGGCGCTGAACGATCCGGCGCTGCGCGAGCAGGCTGCCGTGCGCTATGCGCAGCGGGCGCTGCCGCAGCAGCGCGACGGTGGCGAGCAGATGCGCGAGCAACTGGAACAGTCGGCCGCCAAGAGCCTGGCGATCTTCGCCGGCGACGGCAAGGAAGCCGGCTATCTGGCGGTATCGCGCTTTCTGGAAGGTGTGCCGCCGGCCGAGCAGGAGCGCGCCGCCGACATCTTCATGAAGATTTTGAACGGCAGCCTGTGGGACCTGTGGCAGTCGGCGCGCGCGCGCGATGGGCTGGCGCCGATGGCAGCCGATGAAAAGCACGCGCACTTCCTGCAGCTGGCGGCCAATGCGCTGTCCGACGCCTCGTTCTACCATGCGCCGGTCTACCTGCAGCTGGATGGCTTCGAGGAGATCAAGGCGTCGGTGCTGCAGCTGACCCGCTCGCCGGGCAAGACGGTGGTGTATCTGGGCTGCATCCTGCTGGTGCTGGGCGTGTTTTCGATGCTGTATATTCGCGAGCGGCGCCTCTGGGTATGGTTGAAGCCGGCCGGCGACGGCGCCGGCACGCAGGCGCTGATGGCGATGAGCACGCAGCGCAAGACGCTGGATTTCGACAAGGATTTCGAGACCCTCAAGGCGCGCCTGCAGCAATCGGCGTAGTCTTCTGGAAGCGGCGCGCAGGCGCGGCGGCCCGTCCGGCGGGCCGGATTGAACTGGAGAAAGTAATGGAATTGACGCAGACATCGCAGCCGATCGGCTCCCCTTCGCAGCAGACCTACGTGCCGCCGGCCGGCTTCTTCCGAAGCCTGTCGCCGCTGGACTGGCTGTACGCGGCGGCGCTCTTGGCCGGCGCGCTGTTCGCGCTGCACCGCTACGGTCCGTACATGGACTATTACGAAAAGGGCATCCTGCTGGCGTCGGTGCCGACCTTCGCCTGGCTCGGCTGGTACTGGAAGCCGGTACGCCTGCTGATGGCGCTGCTGGCGACGACGGCGCTGGCGGCGGTCGCGCTGTACGCCGGTGACCTGGCGATGGCCGAACGCAGCTTTTTCCTGAAATACCTGCTGTCGAGCCAGTCGGCAATCCTGTGGATGAGCATGCTGTTCTTCCTCGCCACGCTGTTCTACTGGGGTGGCCTTTTGGCGCGCTCGGAGTCCGGTGGCGCGATCGGCTCTCGCCTGTGCTGGGCCGCGGTCGGGTTCGGCTTCACCGGCATGCTGGTGCGCTGGTACGAGTCCTACCTGATCGGCGCCGACGTCGGCCACATCCCGGTGTCCAACCTGTACGAAGTGTTCGTGCTGTTCTGCCTGATCACCGCACTGTTCTACCTGTACTACGAAGGGCGCTACCGCACGCGCCAACTGGGCGCCTTCGTGCTGCTGGTGATTTCGGCCGCAGTCGGCTTCCTGCTGTGGTACATGGTGGCGCGCGACGCCGCGCAGATCCAGCCGCTGGTGCCGGCGTTGCAGAGCTGGTGGATGAAGATCCACGTGCCGGCCAACTTCATCGGCTACGGCACCTTCTCGCTGGCGGCGATGGTGGCGGTCGCCTACCTGGCGAAGTCGAAGGGGATCCTGGCCGACCGCCTGCCGTCGTTGCAGCTGCTGGACGACGTCATGTACAAGTCGATCACGGTCGGCTTCACCTTCTTCACCATCGCCACCATCCTCGGCGGCCTGTGGGCGGCCGAAGCCTGGGGCGGCTACTGGTCGTGGGACCCGAAGGAAACCTGGGCGCTGATCGTCTGGCTGAACTATGCCGCCTGGCTGCACATGCGGCTGATGAAGGGGCTGCGCGGGCAGGTCGCCGCCTGGTGGGCGCTGATCGGCCTGTTGATCACCACCTTCGCCTTCCTCGGCGTCAACATGTTCCTGTCGGGCCTGCATTCCTACGGCGAACTGTAGGAATTTCGACCGGCGCGGAATAAACCTCGCCGGCCGGCTGTTATGCCAGTGTGCTGTCGCCGACAGCGCATCCAATCAACAGTCCAGCCGAGCGAGGCCGCCATGCAAACAAAAACCCTTTTCCTGTCCCTGATCCTGGGCGCCGCCGTCAGCGGCTGCGCCGCGCTGTCGGCGCCGTCGCAGCCGGCGATGGCCAGCAATGGCGTGCTGACCGACGCCAGCGGCATGACGCTGTACACGTTCGACCGCGACAGCGGCGGCAAGAGCGCCTGCAACGACAAGTGCGCGGTCAACTGGCCGGCGCTGCGCGCCCAGGCCAGCGACCAGCCGCACGGCGACTTCGGCATCATCACGCGCGACGACGGCAACCGCCAGTGGACCTACAAGGGCAAGCCGCTGTACCGCTGGATGAAGGACCAGAAGCAGGGCGACCGCACCGGTGACGGCGTCAACCAGGTCTGGCACGTGGCCCGGCCGTAACTCTGCGGCACGGCACCGATGTCGGACTTCGCCGAGGATCTGGCATCGCAGGTGCCGCGCCTGCGCCGCTACGCGCGGGCGCTGACGCACGATGCCGCCTGGGCCGACGACCTGGTGCAGGACACGCT
>JBATWJ010000203.1:0-13151 GCA_049672545.1 Burkholderiaceae bacterium | reverse complement strand
GCGCTGGCGCGCGCGCGCGACGCCGGCGCCGACGTGATCTTTACCTACGCGCTCGGGCCGGACATCGCCACCATCTCGCGCGGGCGGCAGGCGCTGGGCTGGAAAGTGCAGCAGACCGGCCCGTGGGGCGTCGGCTTCCGCAATCACATCGATCTGGCCGGCGCCGCCGCCGAGGGCGCAGTGATGCCGCAGACCTTCATCCAGGATGGCGTGATGAACGAGCGCAGCACCGCGCTGGTGCTGCAGTACGCGAAGATGAACAATGTCAGGAACATCCCATGCGCGATGTGCGCGGCACAGACCTACGATGCCATGTTCCTGTTGCTGAATGCGATGTTCCGTGCTCCGAACATAGATGGTCCGTCGCTGCGGCACGCGCTGGAAAACCTCGACCGCCGCATCCCCGGCGTGGTCGCCACCTATCAGAACCCGTTCTCGAAAGACGACCACGAAGCGCTGGACGGCTCGATCCTGCTGCTGGGGCAAGTCCGGCACGGTCTGGTGCAGTACGCCAACCCGGGCGATGCCAAGCGCGCAGTGCTGTCGTCGCGCTCGAAGCTGGCGGCGACGCGCTAGGCGCGGCGGGTCAAGCTTGCCTGCGGCGCGCCTGGCGGATCCGCGCTTCGAGTTCAGGCGCGATCGGCATCGGCTTGAACGGACTGACGTTGGCACCGCCGGTATTGCCGTGCGGCACCAGGCCGAACGCGGTCTTGCTGGCGGCGCCGACGATCCGTGGCAGCTGGCCAGCGCATTCGCGCGGCCGACGCTGGCGGATGCCCCACAGCAGCATCGCCCAATGCACGCGCACATGCTGGACCGTCGACGCCTGGCCGAGCACGTGGGCGCGCTCCAGGTGGGCAAAGGCGCGCTGCTGCTGACCGAGACGTTCGGCTTGCGTGGCGGCGCCCAGCTCGGTGTCGACATGCGGGCGGATGCGGCGTCCAAACTGGCTCATGCGGGTTCCTGGTTCCAGTTTTTGATTGCTGCAGGAGTATGCTCGAATTATCGAGCATGCACCACCGGATTTGAGGTTCATGATCGGGAGTATCCATGTCTCCCGCGGTTGCCGATTACAGCACGCGTTGCCGGCGCAGTGCGGCGATGCGTTCGGCGTCATAGCCAAGCAACTCCTCCAGCACTTCGTCAGTATGCTGGCCCAGCAGCGGCGGCGGCGCGTCGTAGGCGGGCGGCGTCGCCGACAGCCGCAGCGGGCTGGCGACCAGCTTGACCTTACCCGCGCTCGGATGCGGCAGCTCGATCTGCAGTCCGCGCGCCCTTACCTGCGGATCGTCGAAAACCTGTTTCAGGTCGTTGATCGGGCCGCCCGGCACGCCGGCTTCTTCGAGCGCCGCCAGCAGCGGGCCGCGCTCGCGGCCGGCGATCAATCCGGCCAGCAGCGGCACCAGCGTCTCACGTTGGGCGACGCGCGCCGGGTTGGTGGCGAAGCGTTCATCGTCCGCCAGTTCCGGCCGGCCGAGGATCACGGCCAGCTTGCGGAACTGGCTGTCGTTGCCGACCGCGACGATCAAATGGCCATCGGCGGCGGCGAAGGTCTGGTAGGGCACGATGTTCGGATGCGCGTTGCCCCAGCGCGCCGGCGCCTTGCCGCTGGCGAGGAAATTGGTGCCCATGTTGGCCAGCATCGCTACCTGCACATCCAAGAGCGCCATGTCGATGTACTGGCCTTCACCGGTACGGTCGCGGTGCGTCAGCGCCGCCAGCACGGCGACGGTCGCGTACATGCCGGTCATCAGGTCGGCCACGGCGACGCCGGCCTTTTGCGGGCCGCCGCCCGGCAGGCCGTCGCGCTCGCCGGTGATCGACATGAAGCCGCCGATCCCCTGCACGATGAAGTCGTAGCCGGCGCGCGGCGCGTACGGGCCGTCCTGGCCGAAGCCGGTGACCGAGCAGTACACCAGGTCCGGTTTCTCGCGCTTCAGCGATGCGTAGTCGAGCCCGTACTTCTTCAACTGCCCGACCTTGTAGTTTTCCAGCACGACGTCGCAGTGCCGCACCAGCTCGCGCACGATGGCCTGGCCGTCGACGCTGGCGATGTCGAGCGTGACCGAACGCTTGCCGCGGTTGGCAGCCAGGTAATAGGCCGCTTCCGAAGTGTCGGCGCCGGCGCCGTCGCGCAGGTAGGGCGGGCCCCAGGCGCGCGTGTCGTCGCCGCTGCCGGGACGTTCGATCTTGATCACGTCGGCGCCGAGATCGGCCAGGTTCTGCCCGCACCAGGGGCCGGCCAGCACGCGCGACAGGTCCAGCACGCGGATGTGGCCGAGGGATTTCTTGAGCGCGGAATCGTTCATTGGCACAGGCGTCGTCGAGTCGGGAACGGGCGCCGATTATCGCATCCGGGGCCGGCCGCGGCTGGCTGAAGGTTTCCTTTATGATGCGGAAATTCCCCTTGCCGGAGCATTCCCATGTGGCCTTATCCGAAAGTCCTCGCGCACCGCGGTGGCGGCATCCTGGCGCCGGAAAACACGCTGGCCGGCATCCGCGCCGGACTCGAGCGCGGCTTCCACGCGATCGAATTCGACGTCATGCTGGCGCGCGACGAAGTGCCGATCCTGATGCACGATCCGCAGCTCGGGCGCACCGTGGCCGGCTCCGGCCCGGTATCGGACTACAGCGCGCACCAGCTGGCGGCGATGGATGCCGGCTCCTGGCTCGATGCGCGCTACGGCGGCGAGCCGGTGCCGAGCCTGCGCGAGGTGATCGAATTCTGCGTCGTCAACCGCATCTGGATGAACATCGAGATCAAGCCGGTCCCCGGCTTCGAGGAAGCCACCGGGCGGCAGGCGGCGCGCCTGGTGCGCACGTTGTTCGCGCGCCAGATCGAAGCCGGACGTGCCGCTCCCGAATCCGCTCCGGACCCCGGCGAGGTGCCGCTGCCGCTGTTTTCGTCGTTCAGCGCGGTCGCGCTGCGGGCGGCGGCCGAGGAGGCGCCGGAAATCCCGCGCGGCTGCCTGCTGGACGTGGTGCCGCTCGACTGGGAGGAGCGGCTACAGGACATCGGCGCGATCGCGCTGCACACCAACCACAAGCACCTGCAGCCGGAGCAGGCGCGCGCGGTCAAGGACGCCGGCTACGGGCTGATGTGCTACACCGTCAACGACCCGGCGCGCGCGCGCGACCTGCTGGAGTGGGGCGCGGACGCGTTCTGTACCGACCGGATCGATCTTTTCACTCCCGATTTCGGCAGCCGCCGCGCCTGAAACGTCCACCGCGGGCGGCTTTCGGCCGCCGGGAGCGGCAATCCATTCACGTATAATCGAGGGTTTGCGACACCCTCGTTTTTCTTGGCCAAAGAACATGAAATCTGCTGAAATCCGCGACAAATTCCTGAAATTCTTCGAATCGAAGGGCCACACCATCGTCCGTTCGGCAAGCCTGGTGCCGGGCAACGACCCGACGCTCCTGTTCACCAATTCCGGCATGGTGCAGTTCAAGGACGTGTTCCTCGGCCAGGACCAGCGCAGCTACAGCCGCGCGACCACCGCGCAGCGCTGCGTGCGCGCCGGCGGCAAGCACAACGACCTGGAAAACGTCGGCTATACCGCGCGCCACCATACCTTCTTCGAGATGCTCGGCAACTTCTCGTTCGGCGACTATTTCAAGAAGGATGCGATCCACTACGCCTGGGAATTGCTGACCGGCGTCTACGGCCTGCCCAAGGACAAGCTGTGGGTCACGGTGTACCAGGAGGACGACGAAGCCTACGCGATCTGGCGCGACGAGATCGGCGTGCCGGCCGAGCGCATCGTGCGCATCGGCGACAACAAGGGCGCGCGCTACGCCTCCGACAACTTCTGGCAGATGGCCGACACCGGCCCCTGCGGTCCGTGCTCGGAAATCTTCTACGACCACGGCGCCGACGTCTGGGGCGGGCCGCCGGGCTCGGCCGAGGAGGACGGCGACCGCTACATCGAAATCTGGAACCTGGTGTTCATGCAGTTCAACCGCGACGAGGCCGGCGTGCTGCACCCGCTGCCGCGTCCCTGCGTCGATACCGGCATGGGGCTGGAGCGGATCGCCGCGGTGCTGCAGCACGTGCATTCCAACTATGAAATCGACCTGTTCCAGCAGCTGATCAAGGCGGCCGCACGCGAAACCGGCTGTACCGATCTGGCCAACAACTCGCTGAAGGTGATCGCCGACCATATCCGCGCCTGCTCTTTCCTGATCGTCGATGGCGTGATCCCCGGCAACGAGGGGCGCGGCTACGTGCTGCGCCGGATCGTCCGCCGCGCGCTGCGGCACGGCCACAAGCTGGGCCAGGCCAAGCCGTTCTTCTACAAGCTGGTGGCCGACCTGGTGCGCGAAATGGGCGGCGCCTATCCGGAACTGGCCGAGGCGCAGGCGCGCGTCGAGCAGGTGCTGAAGCAGGAAGAGGAGCGCTTCGGCGAAACGCTGGAGCACGGCATGAAGATCCTCGAAGCGGAACTGGCGCAGGGCGGCGGCAAGACGCTGTCCGGCGAAGTCGCGTTCACGCTGTACGACACCTACGGCTTCCCGCTGGATCTGACCGCCGACATCTGCCGCGAGCGCGGCATCGAGATCGACAGCGCCGGCTTCGACGCCGCGATGGAGCGGCAGAAGCAGCAGGCGCGCGCCGCCGGCAAGTTCAAGAGCCAGGCCGCGCTTGAATACGGCGGTGCCAAGACCCGCTTCGTCGGCTACGACACGCTGGCGCAGGAAAGCCGGGTGGTGGCGCTGTATGTCGGCGGCAGCGCGGTGCAAAAGATCGAGGCCGGGCAGGAAGCGATCGTGGTGCTCGACAGCACGCCGTTCTACGCCGAGTCCGGCGGCCAGGTCGGCGATGCCGGCATCCTGGAAAAACCGGCCGCCGATGCCGCCCTCACGGCCGCGCGCTTCGTCGTCACCGACACGCAGAAGATCCAGCCCGAGGTGTTCGGCCACCACGGCGAACTGACCGCCGGCACGCTGGCGCTCGGCGACACGGTGACGGCGCAGGTCGACGCCGAGCGGCGCGCGCAGACGGTGCGCAACCACTCGGCCACCCACCTGATGCACAAGGCGCTGCGCGAAGTGCTCGGCGGCCACGTGGCGCAGAGGGGTTCGCTGGTCGACGCCGACAAGACCCGCTTCGACTTCAGCCACAACGCGCCGTTGTCGGCCGAGCAGATCCGCGAGGTCGAGCGGATCGTCAACCGCGAAGTGTTGGCCAACGTCGCCACCGAGGCGAAGCTGATGCCGTACGACGACGCGATCGCCTACGGCGCGATGGCGCTGTTTGGTGAAAAGTACGGCGACGAAGTGCGCGTGCTCGGCATCGGTTCGTCGAAGGAATTGTGCGGCGGCACCCACGTGTCCCGCACCGGCGACATCGGTCTGTTCAAGATCGTCTCCGAAGGCGGGGTCGCCGCCGGCATCCGCCGCGTCGAGGCGGTCACCGGCGAAGCGGCGCTGGAACTGGTGCAGTCGCTGTCGGCGCGCGTGGCCGCTGCTGCCGCCGCGCTGAAGACGCAGCCGGAAGAACTGCCGCAGCGCATCGGCCAGGTGCAGGACCAGGTACGGGCGCTGGAGAAGGAACTGGCGGCGCTGAAATCGAAACTGGCGTCCGGCCAGGGCGACGAACTGGCGGCGCAGGCGGTCGACATCAACGGCATCAAGGTACTGGCGGCGACGCTGGCCGGCGCCGATGTGCCGACGCTGCGCGAAACCATGGACAAGCTGAAGGACAAGCTGAAGTCGGCCGCGATCGTGCTGGCCGCGGTCCACGACGGCAAGGTCAGCCTGATCGCCGGCGTCACCAAGGATGCGACCGCGAAGGTCAAGGCCGGCGAACTGGTCAACTTCGTCGCCCAGCAGGTCGGCGGCAAAGGGGGCGGGCGGCCCGACATGGCGCAGGCCGGCGGCACCGATCCGAACTGCTTGCCGAGCGCGCTGGGGGGTGTTGCCAACTGGGTGCGCGAACGGCTGTAGGACGCGGCGAGTTTGGCCGCCTGGACGTCGCGGTTCTGGTTAAGCCAGATGACGCTGACGCCATGCGGCCAGCGCTGGCGCTACTTCCGATAGCGCCAGCACCCGCACCGGCAATTCGAGCCGGCGTACCAGGATAAAACAGCCGCCTCCCGCCCAGATTTCCACCGCGGCGGGTAATTTGCCGGCAAGCTCCGCCAGACCGTCGATTGCCTGTTTCGGCGGCATCGCCGCCGAAAACGACAACGCCACGATATCCGCCCGCTGCGCGCTCGCGGCCTGGACGATTTCAATCACCGGTGTCTGCACGCCGAGTGAAATGCAGTACGCCCCTTCCAGTGCAAACATCGCTTCGGCCATCAGCAGCCCCAGCCCGTGCTGTTCTTGCGGGAAGGTCGTCAGCAGGACGCGCGGTCGCACGTCGTCCTGTGCCCGGTGCTGCAGGATCGGGGCAATGGCGCCGCGCAGCAGGCCTTGCACCACTTCCGTGTACAGATGCTCTTCGTGGATGGCGATCTGCCCGCGCGCCCAAAGTTCGCCGACCATCTCCGTCAGCGGCGCAATCATGTCCTCGACAAAAGCCTGAAGTCCGACCCGGACTAAGGCATGCGCCAGGCTGCGCCGCAACTCTTCGATCCGGTGCGCCATACACATCTCGAGCAAAGGCATCAATTCGGCGTGATCGGTGGCAGCGCCCTTTGTTTTCTCCGCTCCAGCCGAGCTGTCGGCCAATGCCTGTAGTTCGTCGAACTCCAGATGCACCACTTTCCCCGGTCGATGGCCGCTGTCGATCAGGCGCTTCAGCAAGCGCAGCTTGTTGACCTGATCCAGCGGATATACGCGGTCGCCGTTGCTGTCGCGCTGGGGTTGCGGAAACCCATAGCGGCGTTCCCATACCCGCAGCGTGTCCTTGCCCAAGCCTGTGTCTCGTTCAACGGCGCTGATCGTATGCGTGGCCGGCGGCGGGATTTCGGGATCTGTCATGTCGTGGGAGAGGTGCGGTGCGCAGGGTGCAAGGTTTGCCAACGGCGTCGAGTGGCGGCTTCGATGATTCTAGTGTTTTAAATTGTCTATGACAATCCATTGACATAAATAGATATTTGGCATAATGTTCTTTAAAACGCATTTTGTCCTAGACAAAAAGATTTTACTTGGACAAATGCTCAAGATGTATCGGGACGGATCCGCTTCGGCCATTGCCTCTGAGCACATAGCCGCACTGTTGGGGTTGGAGGCGCGGGTTGGCGCCAGCGGCCTTGCAACGGTCGTCCAGAAATTCGAATCGGGAATGAGTCACATGAAGATTGCCGTTGTTGGGTCCGGGATTTCCGGTTTGTCCTGCGCCTATCGCTTGGCGCAGGCAAAGCATGAGGTGACACTGTTCGAAGCGAACGACTACTTCGGCGGCCATACACATACGGTTGATGTGACGCTGGACGGCATCACTCATGGAGTCGATACCGGCTTTTTAGTGTTCAACCATCGTACTTACCCGCAACTGGTGCAGTTGTTCGAAGAATTGGAGGTCGAGACGGCGGCCACCGACATGTCCTTCTCGGTCAAGCTGCCGCTGGGCGGGCGCATGCTGGAATGGGCCGGCGCCAATCTGGACACGGTGTTTGCGCAGCGCCGTAATCTGTTGCGGCCGCGCTTTCTCGTCATGTTGCGCGACATCCTGCGCTTTAACCGGCACGCCAGTGCATTGGCCATGGCGCCATCCGAGCAGGCATCGTCGGCACTCTCGCTGGGCGCATTTCTGGAGCAGCACCGCTACAGCGCCGAGTTTCGTGACTGGTATCTGTTGCCGATGGCGGGTTGCATCTGGTCGTGCCCGACGGCACAGATGTTGGCCTTTCCGCTCTCGACCTTCGTCCAGTTCTGCCACAACCATGGACTGTTGCAGGTCAACGATCGCCCTCAGTGGCGTACCGTGAAAGGCGGCGCGCGGAGCTACGTCGAGCGCTTGCTGCAGGCAATCCCAGACAAACAACTGGCGGCGCCGGTCGAGTCGGTGACGCGCGTCCGGCTCGGCTCGCGGCCGCAAGTCCGCATCGATACCGTCCGCAGCACTTCGTTCCATGACCACGTGGTGCTGGCCAGCCATAGCGACCAGAGTTTGCGGATCTTGAAGGACGCCGCTGCCGACGAGCGCGCCCTGCTGCGGGCAATCCGCTATCAGCCCAACCGCGCGGTGCTGCATACCGATGCCAGCCTGCTGCCGCAAAACAAAAAGGCATGGTCGGCCTGGAATTATCAAAGTGAACATGGCAAGGAACCCCGGGTATGCGTGCATTACCTGATCAACCAGTTGCAGCCGGTGCCGTTTCGGCAACCGGTGATCGTATCGCTCAATCCGGTGACCGAGCCGGCAGCCGCCAGCGTGATCGAGGAGTTCGACTACGCGCATCCGCTGTTCGATGCCGCTGCCATTCGGGCGCAAGCCCGGCTGGCGTCCATACAGGGCCATCAGCACACCTGGTTTGCCGGTGCCTGGACCGGGTATGGCTTTCACGAAGATGGCCTGAAGTCGGGCTTGGCCGTGGCCCAGGCGATTAGCCAGCAGGCGGGACGGCAAGCGCCGGCCCGTGCCGCGGCCTGAAAACCCAGATCATGCAAACCGCGCCTTCATTGCCGCAGCTGTGTTTTGGCCAGGTACGCCATAGCCGGATGCGCCCGGTACGGCACGATTTCAACTATGGCGTGTATTTCTTGCGCTTGCCGTTGCGCACCCTGCGGCAGGCGTCGTTTGCCACACGGCTGCTGTCGCGCAATCGTTTCAATCTGCTGTCTTTCCATGACAGCGACCATGGTGACGGCAAGCAAGCCTTGCTGGCATGGATCGACGGCTTGTTGCAGGCCGAAGGGATAGCCGATGCCGATGGCGAGATCTGGCTGCAGACCTTTCCGCGGGTGCTCGGCTACGTGTTCAACCCGGTGTCGTTCTGGTTTTGTCATCGCGCCGACGGTGAGTTGCGCGCCATCTTGTGCGAAGTCAACAATACCTTCGGTGAGCGCCATGCGTACCTGTTGGATAGCGGCGTTCCGATGCCGTATGGCAGTGTGCTGATGGCACGCAAGGTGTTCCATGTTTCCCCTTTCTGCGCGATCGAAGGCGGCTACCGCTTTCGGTTCATGCGCGCGCTGCGCGGTACCGAGACGCACATGAAGGAGCGCACGCTGGCGCGGGTCGATCTTGTCGATGCGAATGGCCCCGTACTACTGACCAGCATCACGGGAGTAGCCGAGCCGCTGTCCGACCAGAACGTTCTCAGAGCGTTTTGCGCATATCCGTTGATGACCTTCGGCGTCATCGCAAGAATTCACTGGCAGGCACTGCGGCTATGGCTCAAACGCGTGCCTTTTTTCAGCAAGCCACCATTGCCACCACGGAACGTCAGCCGATGAATACCGAACTGATCAATGCGCCATCACTGGATTTCGAGAGGCGCAACCCCCGCCTACGATCGGCCACCATGCCGTCGTCGATGAAATTGCTGCTACGGCTGCTCCAAAAGCTGCAGTTCGGCACGCTGCGGCTTGGCTTGCCGGATGGCGCAGTGCTCCAGTTCGGGCATGGCACGCCATCGGTGGGCTTGAATCTGCGCAACTGGAAGCTGGCCGCAGCGGTATTGAAATCGGGCGACATCGGTTTCGCCGAAACCTTCATCAATGGCGATTGGGACAGCGACGATCTGCCGGCTCTGATGGAGTTATTGAGCCGCAACCGCGCGACGGTGGAAAAGCTGATTTACGGCAGCTGGTGGGGCGGCCTGCTGTATCGGTTGAAGCATCTGGCCCGTCGCAATACCCGCTCGCGCAGCCGAAAAAACATTCATGCCCATTACGACATCGGCAACGATTTCTATCAATTGTGGCTAGACCCGTCGATGACTTATTCCAGCGGCTGGTGGGCGGACCAGCAAGAACTGTCGCTGGAGCAGGCGCAGGAACGCAAGTATCGCCGGGTACTTGAGCAGTTGCAGGTGGCGCCCGGTGCGAAGCTGCTGGAAATCGGTTGTGGCTGGGGAGGCTTTGCCGAATTTGCCGCCGCGCACGCCGCCGCCCACGTCACCGGTTTGACGCTGTCGACCCAGCAACTGGAGTTTGCCCAGCGGCGCCTGGCGAATTCCGGATTGGCGGCCAATGCCGAGTTGCGCCTGCAAGACTATCGCGATGTGCATGGCAGCTTCGATGGCATTGCTTCCATCGAGATGTTTGAAGCGGTGGGAGAGGCGTATTGGCCCAGCTATTTCGCATGCATCGCGCGTCATTTGAAGTCCGGCGGGCGCGCCTGCATCCAGTCGATCGTGATCGACGATGCCTTGTTTGCGCGCTACCGCAAGGGCACTGACTTCATTCAGCAATATATTTTCCCGGGCGGCATGCTGCCGTCCCCGTCGGTTTTTCGCCAACAGGCCGAACAGCATGGATTGCAGGTGGTCGACGAACTTGCGTTTGGCGCCGACTATGGCCGCTCGCTGGCACTGTGGCGCGCCGCCTTTCACGCGCGCCTGGCAGAGATTCGGGCGCTCGGCTTCGATCAGCGCTTTCTGCGTATCTGGGATTTCTATCTGGCGTATTGCGAGGCCGGGTTTCGCGCCGGCAGCGTTGATGTCATGCAGTTCACGCTGCTCAAGCCATGAGAGGCGCGGCCATGTTGCGCGGTGCTTCGGCATGGGGGCCGGCTCGGCTCTGATCGGCACGCTGGCGCTGATAGTCTGTTGCAGTGCCAAGGCGGCGGTCGAGGCGCCGCCGCCGGTGCAGCGCGAAATCGAGCAGGCCAGGCTGGCCGGAGAGGGCGAGTTCCGCTGGTTCGGATTGAGCATTTATCGGGCACGGCTGTGGGTGGGCCGGGCCGGTTATCGCGCCGAGGTCCCGGCCGGCAGCAAGTTCGCGCTCGAGCTGCGCTATGCGCGGGCGCTGGAGGGTGCACGCATCGCGCGCAGCAGCGAGGAACAGATGCGCGCACTGGGATTGGGTAGCGCAGCCCAGCGCGCCGCGTGGCTAGCTCGAATGACGGAGCTGTTTCCGGACGTGCAGGCCGACACCCGCATCTTGGGCGTCCATCTCCCACAGCTTGGCGCGCGCTTTTACCTGAACGGGAAATTGCTGGGAGAAGTGGCGGACCCGGATTTTGGCCGAGCCTTCTTTGCCATCTGGCTCGATCCGAAAACCAGCGCGCCGGATTTGCGCGATGCCTTGCTGCAGAACGCGGCGCCACTGGAATGACAGCGCCATGACAGCATTGACGCGAACCGGCTTGCTGACGTACGGCCTGTTTGGCTTGCCGCTGGCGCTGGTGGCGTTGCCGATCTATGTCTATGTGCCGCCATTCTATGCGGAGCGCTTCGGCCTGTCGCTGACGGCGATCGGTGCGGTGCTGCTGGGTACGCGCCTGTTCGACGCCCTGATCGATCCGGCCATTGGCCTGTGGGTCGATCGCGTCCGGACCCGGATCGGCTATCACGGCGCGATCCTGCTGGCGTTGCCGGCACTGGCGCTCGGCTTTGTCGCGGTGTTTCATCCGCTTCCCTTGGCAGACCGCTATCCGCGCGCCTGGTTCGTGCTGGCGCTGGCACTGGTGTATCTCGGCTTTAGTTTGGCCAGTATTGCCTATCAAAGCTGGGGTGCGGCGCTTACCCAGGCACGCGCGCAGCGTTCACGTGTCACCGCTGCGCGCGAAGCCTTCGGCCTGGTCGGAGTGGTGCTGGCGGCCGCGGTTCCTGGATGGATCGGCATGGACTGGTTGCCGTTCCTGTTTGTAGCGGCGCTGATCCTTGGCGCCGTGGTCTTGTTGCGAATTGCGGCGCGGCCGCCGACCGGCGCCCACGCTGCGCATTCGAGTCCGGTGATGGCGTCGCTGCTGGTGCCGCTACGCGAACGCCACTTTCGCTGGCTGTTCTGGGTATTCCTGCTCAATGGCATCGCCGCCGCGATTCCGGCCACGCTATTCGTTTTTTTCGTTCAGGACCAATTGCAGGTGAGCTCTCCACCGGGGCTGTTTCTGGTGCTGTATTTCGTTGCGGCGGCGGCCTCGGTGCCACTCTGGGCGGCGCTGGCGCGGCGGCTGGGAGAAGCGCGTGCCTGGCTGTTCGGCATGCTGCTGGCGATTGCGGCGTTCGCCTGGGCCTATGGTTTGTCGGCCGGCGACGGCGCGGCGTTTGTTGCGATCTGCATTGCTTCCGGGCTGGCACTGGGTGCGGATCTGGTTTTGCCGCCGGCACTGCTGGCGGCGGTGATCACCCAGGCCGGCCATGCCGGCTGGCGCGAGGGAAGCTACTTCGGTGTCTGGAACTGGGCCACCAAGATGAACCTGGCGCTGGCCGCGGGCATGTCGCTGCCGTTGCTGGAGCGTCTGGGGTATGTGCCGGGGATGCGGGAACCGGGTGGACTGCAGGCCCTTAGCCTGGCCTATGCCTTATTGCCTTGCCTGTTGAAACTGGCCGCTGCAGCGCTGCTGTGGCGTGCTCCGTTGCGTCATTTGTAGATTTTGGGGGGACATCATGCGCTACTTGAAGTCGCTGCTGGTTTCGTTGTGTGTATTCCTGATCGCCGGTTGCGCCAGCCCGGTCGCGCCAGCGCATTACGCGGGGCAGCAGCCGGTGCTGGACTTGCAGCAGTATTTCAACGGTACGCTGGATGCATGGGGCATGTTCCAGGATCGCTCCGGCACGGTCGTCAAGCGCTTCACGGTCGTCATGAAGTGTCATTGGGACGGCGACGTCGGTACGCTGGATGAAGATTTCACCTATTCCGACGGCACCCGGCAACAGCGCGTCTGGACCTTGCGCAAGACTGGCCCCAATCGCTTCATCGGCACCGCGCCGGATGTGGTCGGTGAAGCGGTCGGCGAGACGGCCGGCAATGCGCTGCGCTGGAACTATGTGCTGGCACTGCCGGTGGACGGCCGGGTATATCACGTCAATTTCGCCGACTGGATGTTTCTGATGGATCAGCGGGTGATGCTGAACCGCGCCGAGATGAGCAAGTTCGGCGTCTCGCTGGGCGCCGTCACACTGGCGTTTGTCAAACGTCCCTGACGCCGGGGAAATTCGATGGCGATGAACCGCGCAATCCGGGATTGGACTGGCAGACGGGTCTGGGTGATCGGCGCCTCGACCGGTATCGGCGCCGAGACCGCGCGCCTGCTGCTGGCCAAGGGTGCCCGGGTGGCGCTGTCGGCGCGCCGTGCCGAGCTGCTGCAC
>JBATWJ010000202.1:0-18020 GCA_049672545.1 Burkholderiaceae bacterium | reverse complement strand
CCACCGGCGCTGGCCGGCGGCCGCTTCTGAACGCCGGTTCGCCGGCGCCACCGGCAGCCGGCGCTTGACGGCGCTCAAGAAGGGCGGTTGCCACAGTGGTATTTCATTCAAGGAAGGGCCGGCGCGGCTGGGCCGGGAGGCCGCCCGGGTGTAGAATCCGGGGTTCCGTAGCACCGACCGGCCGCCTGCGCATCACAATTGCGGGGCTTGGCATCGCGGCGCAGGACATACTCCCGCGCCCCCGACCCTAGCGGACCGAACCGCCGTCCCGCAGCCGTTGCGCTTGCGGCCCTCGAGCCTTCGACCGCCGCGCCGGAGACGGGCAATCCCGCCTGCCGTGCCGCTACAGCCCTTTTCGTCATCAGGTTTTGGAGGTTTTATCGTGAATCAACCCGCTATGGGCGGCGTCGCTGCCATCAATCCGCCGGCTTACGTCCAGCATCGCAAGCTGATCAACTGGGTCGCCGAGATCGCGGCGCTGACCAAGCCGGCGCGTGTCTACTGGTGCGACGGTTCGCAAGAGGAATACGACCGCCTGTGCGGCGAAATGGTGGCCGCCGGCACCATGAAGAAGCTGAACCCGGCCAAGCGCCCGAACAGTTACCTGGCCTGCTCCGACCCCAACGACGTCGCCCGCGTCGAAGGCCGCACCTTCATCTGCAGCGAGCGCGAGGAAGACGCCGGCCCGACCAACAACTGGATGGCGCCGGCCGAGATGCGCGCGACGCTGGCGCCGCTGTTCGACGGCTGCATGCGCGGCCGCACCATGTATGTGGTGCCATTTTCGATGGGCCCGCTCGGCTCGCCGATCGCGCATATCGGCGTCGAGCTGTCGGATTCGCCGTATGTCGCCGTCAACATGCGCATCATGACGCGCATGGGGCGCGCGGTGTACGACGTGCTGGGCAGCGACGGCGAATTCGTGCCGTGCGTGCACAGCGTCGGCGCGCCGCTGTCGCCGGGCCAGCAGGATGTCGCCTGGCCGTGCAACACCACCAAGTACATCGTGCATTACCCGGAAACCCGCGAAATCTGGTCCTACGGCTCCGGCTACGGCGGCAATGCGCTGCTCGGCAAGAAATGCCTGGCGCTGCGCATCGCTTCCACCATGGGCAAGAAGCAGGGCTGGCTGGCCGAGCACATGCTGATTTTGGGCGTCGAAAACCCGCAGGGCCAGAAGCACTACGTGGCGGCCGCGTTCCCGTCGGCCTGCGGCAAGACCAACTTCGCGATGCTGATCCCGCCCAAGGGCTTCGAAGGCTGGAAGGTCACCACCATCGGCGACGACATCGCCTGGATCAAACCGGGCGCCGACGGCCGCCTGTACGCGATCAACCCGGAAGCCGGCTATTTCGGCGTCGCGCCCGGCACCAACGACCAGACCAACCACAACTGCATGGCGTCGCTGGCGGAAAACACCATCTTCACCAACGTCGCGCTGACCGACGACGGCGACGTCTGGTGGGAAGGCATGACCAAGGAAGCCCCGGCGCACCTGATCGACTGGCAGGGCCGCGACTGGACGCCGCAGATCGCCGCCGACAACGCCGTCAACGGCAAGCCGCGCGCCGCCGCCCACCCGAACGCGCGCTTCACGGTGGCCGCCACGCAAAACCCGGTGATCGACCCGGCCTGGGACGATCCGGCCGGCGTGCCGATCTCGGCCTTCATCTTCGGCGGCCGCCGCTCGACCACGGTGCCGCTGGTGACCGAGGCGCGCGACTGGGTCGAAGGCGTCTACATGGCCGCTACCATGGGTTCGGAAACCACCGCCGCGGCCGCCGGCCAGATGGGCGTGGTGCGGCGCGACCCGTTCGCCATGCTGCCCTTCATGGGCTACAACATGAGCGACTATTTCCAGCACTGGCTCGACCTCGGCAAGAAGATCGCCGCCACCGGTACCGCACTGCCGAAGATCTATTGCGTCAACTGGTTCCGCACCGATGACAATGGCAAGTTCGTCTGGCCCGGCTTCGGCGACAACATGCGCGTACTGAAGTGGATGCTGGACCGCATCGAAGGCAAGGCCGGCGGCGTCGAAAACGTGTTCGGCGTCAGCCCCGAGTATGGCGACCTGCGCTGGGACGGCCTGGAATTCTCGCAAGCCCAGTTCGACCAGATCACTTCGATCGACAAGGCGGCATGGCAAGCCGAGCTGAAGCTGCACAGCGAGTTGTTCGAGAAGCTGAAGCACAACCTGCCGGTCGAGCTGGTGGCGACCAAGGAGAAGCTGGAGCAGAAGCTGGCGGCATAACACCGTCGACATCGCATCGCAAGCGCGGCCGGGAAACCAGCCGCGCTTTTTTGTCGCCTATGCCGCTCATGGCCCCGGATTGGCCGTCATGCCGTCTGCATGCTGCCCTGGCTTAGCCACGCTTCGAATTCCGCCGCCGGCAGCGGCACGGAAAACAGATAGCCCTGTCCATAGTCGCAGCCTGCGGCTGCCAGCAGGCGGCGCTGCTCCACCGTCTCTATACCTTCGGCGATCACCTTCAGCCCCAGCGCATGCGCCATCACGATGATGGCCCGGCACAACACCAGGTCGTCCGAACCAACGGTCAGACTGCGGACGAAGGATTGATCGATCTTGATGTAGTCGATATCGAATTTCTTCAGATAGCTGAGCGACGAATAGCCGGTGCCGAAATCATCCAGCGCGATCTGCAGCCCGGCGCCCCGCATTGCCGCCAGCTTGCCCGTCACTTCGGCGCCGGCGTCCAGCAGCACGCCTTCGGTGATTTCGATGGCGATGCTTTGTCCCGGGAGAGCGTGCTCGCGCAGGCAGGCAGCCCAGTTGTCGACGATGTCGGCGCCGTCGCGCAGCTGGACCGGCGAGGTGTTGACGCTCAACTGGAAGCGCGGATCGTGCAGCGCCTGCAGCCGCCGCACCTGCTGCACCACCTGCCGGAATACCCAATCGCCGATGTCGCGGATCAGGCCGGTCTGCTCCGCGACCGGAATGAAATCGATTGGATTGACCAGCCCGCGCACCGGGTGGTGCCAGCGTATCAGCGCTTCCGCCTTGCGCACCAACCCGCTTTCCAGCTCGACGATCGGCTGGTACGCCAGCCGGAACTGGCTGGCGGCCAGCGCGCCGCGCAAATCTGCGGTCAGGCGCGACCTGGCCTGGGCGATTTCCTGCATCGATGGCGTAAAAAAATGGGAGCGGTCCCGACCGCCTTCCTTGGCCGCATACATCGCCTGCTCGGCGTTCTTCAGCAAGGCTTCGGCGGTGTCGGCATCTTCCGGATATAGAGCGATGCCCACGCTGGCCGAGACGAATACCGTTTCCGCTCCCAACGAAAACGGCTCCGCCAGCCGCCGCGCGATGTCGTCGGCGATGCGCGCCGCCTCGCCGCCGCCCGGCGCTTCCTCGACGATCACGGCGAATTCATCTCCACCCAGCCGCGCCAGCGAATCAGGATCGTGTACCGCGCGCCGCAGCCGGTGCGCGGCCTGTTGCAGCAACAGATCGCCGGCAGCATGCCCGAGTATGTCGTTGACTTCCTTGAAGCGGTCCAGATCGAGGAACAGCAATGCCATCGAAGTGCCGTTGCGATCGGCCCAGCGTGCCTCGCGCTCGATGCGCTCGCCGAACATGCGACGATTGAGCAGGCCGGTCAACGGATCGCAGTTGGCCTGCTGCCAGATCAGCTTTTCATATTCCTTTTTCTTCGCCAGATCGGAAAACAGAGCGACACGGCGGTATACCTCGCCTTTTTCAGTGAAGATGGTGTTGATGTTGATCCATTCGGCGTAGACGTCGCCATTGCGCCGCCGATTCCATATCTCGCCTTGCCAGCGCCCCCTGGTCAACAGCGCGTGCCACATGGCTTCGTAGAATTCGCGGTCGTGGCGGCCGGATTTGAGCAGGTCCGGCTTTTTGCCAACGACGTCTTCGGCCGTATAGCCGGTCAATTCGGTAAACGCCTGGTTGATCGTCAGGATCACGTTGTTGGCGTCGGTCACCAGCATGCCTTCGCTGCTGTTTTCATACACCAGCAGCGCCAGGCGCATCGATTCCTCGATGCGCTTGCGTTCGCTGATGTCGGCGTGCGTACCGATCAGCCGCAGCGGTCTGCCATCGGCATCGCGGCTGATCGCCTTGCCCTTGCTGGCAACCCACTTCCAGCTGTTGTCCTTGCAACGCAAGCGGTATTCGTTGGCGTAGACCGGGATCTTTCCGGCGATATAGTCAGCGGTGGCAGCCAGTACCGCCGCCTTGTCGTCCGGGTGCAGGATCCGCTCCCAGTCCTCAATCCGGCTGCCGAAATCGGCATCCGTATACCCGAGCATTTCCTTCCAGCGCGGGGAATAGAATACTTCGCCGGTTTCGTTGTTCCAGTCCCAGACGCCTTCGCCGGCACCTTCCAGCGCATATTTCCAGCGGAACTCGCTCTCCTCCAGCGCGGCACGGACCTTGGCGCGCTGCCGCAATCCGGCCAGCAGCGCATATCCGGCCAAAGCCAACAGCAGCGAGATCGCGGCGCCGGTAGCCACATAAGTCTTGCGCTGAAGCAGATACGGCTTCAGCAATACCTCGGACGAACGGCCGACCGATACCACCAGCCCGTATTCGCTGAGAGCGCGCCATGCATACAGGCGATCGACGTGATCGAAGCGGGAAATGCGCCGGAATACGCCGCGCGGCGCGGCGTTGAAATATCCTTCACCCACCAGCGGCTCTCCCAGCCCGCGCGCCGGCTGCGGCGCGCGCGCCAGCAATTCGCCGTTACGGCGCAGCATTGCGATCGCGGCGCCGGGACCGAGGTCCACTTCATGCGAAAAACGGGTGAAATAGTCGGGTGCGACCGACAGCACGATGACCCCGGCAAAGCCGCCGTGCCCGTCGGTGAGCGGGCGCGCGAACTGGATCGACCAGCGCTGCGTCACGCGGCCGATCACCGGCCGGCTGATGAACAGCGCGTCCACGCCACGCTCGCGCGGCACCCGGAAGTGTTCGCGGTCGCTCAGATCGATCGCATCCGCGGTCGAAGCGGCACTGGAAAACACCAGTTTGCCGCGCGCATCGATGATACCGACCTGGAACGCGACGTCTTTTTCGAGATAGCTTTGGCGTCCCCGCACCTGGGCCGCGAAATAGGAGGGATCGTCGCGCCAGTGCTCGCGCAAATCGATCAGCGTCAAATCCACCGCATGCACGGCAAGCCGCGTTTCCTCGGCGAATGCGCGCGCCAGGTTTTCGGTGTCCTTTTGGGCATCCGCGAGCGTCTGGTCACGGATATGCTGCAAGCCCAGGAAAATGCCGAGCCACAGCAGCGGCAATATGCAGACCATGCAGACCGCCAATTGGCCGGCCGGCCGCAGTCGGGAAAATTTCAATCCCCACGATGAGAGAAACGGCTGCGGCTTGGGCATTCTGTCGGCGTTAAGCATCCTTGCAGCCGTGGTGCCAGAAGACAATGAATCAGGACGCATGGCAAAGCCATTTGGCGACGGCGAAACCCAATTTTAGCGGGAGGAGTGAAATTGATCCGGATGCCAGAATCGGTACATTTCAAAATGCCTCCCAGCGCTCGCTCACCGGTAATGCGGCGGCCGGCCGCCGCGTAGGCACCAGGTCCGGTTTCTTGTTTGGCAGCCTTGCCGGCGGCGCTGTGGCAACCGCGATGGCCGGCGCGCCCCGTGCCTCCGCGATCCGGAACATCCCGACCACCTGCGCCAGCTTGCTGGCCTGCTCCTGCATCGATTCCGATGCTGCCGCCGCTTCTTCGACCAGCGCCGCATTCTGCTGCGTGACCTGGTCCATTTGCGTGATCGCCTGGTTGATCTGTTCGATGCCGGCCGTCTGCTCGGCGCTGGCGGCGGTGATCTCGCCCATGATATCCGTCACATGCTTCACGCTTTCGACAATCTCTTGCATGGTGGTGCCGGCTTCGTTGACCAGTTCGGTGCCGGTTTCGACCTTGCCGACCGAATCGTCGATCAGCGTCTTGATTTCCTTGGCCGCCGCCGCCGAGCGCTGCGCCAGGTTGCGCACTTCGGACGCCACCACCGCAAAGCCGCGGCCTTGCTCGCCGGCACGGGCCGCTTCGACCGCCGCATTCAGCGCCAGGATATTGGTCTGGAAGGCAATGCCGTCGATGACGCCGATGATGTCGACGATCTTTTTCGATGACGCATTGATCGAGCCCATCGTGTCGACCACCTTGGCCACCACCGCGCCACCACGGCCGGCCACCTCGGATGCCGATACCGCCAGCTGGTTGGCTTGCCGGGCATTGTCGGCATTTTGCTTGACGGTCGAGGTCAGTTCTTCCATCGAGGACGCGGTTTCTTCAAGGGAACTGGCTTGTTGTTCGGTGCGTGACGACAGGTCGGCATTGCCGGCGGCAATTTGGGCCGAGGCGGTGGCAATGGTGTCGGTGCCGGCGCGCACCTGGCCGACCACCTGGGCCAGGCTGGCGTTCATGTCTTTCAGCGCATGCAGCAGCTGGCCGACTTCATCGCTGCTGTGGACCTCGATCTGCTGGCCCAGATCACCGCCGGCGATCTTGCCGGCGAAGCCGACCGCCTGCCGCAGCGGCCGCGTGATGCTGCGCGTCAAGCGCCACGACAGCAGGCCGCCGATCAAAAGCGCCAGCAGGCCCAGGCCACCCAACACCACGCGGCCGGACCGGAAAATCTGGTCGGTGTTTGCGGCCACCCCATCGATGTTGCGACGCTGATAATCGGACAGGTTTTGGATGCTCGCGACGTAGGCCTCCATCGCCGGCGTCATCCTGGTTTCTATCATTTTCTTGATTTCGTCTTCGCTATCGAAAGACTTTGCCTTGATTACCGCGTCGTTTGCTTCCAGATAGACGATTTTTTTCTCACGGATAGCGGCGAACAGTTTCTTTTCTTCCTCCGTGCTCAGCAAGGCCTGCAGCTTGCCTTCCAGCTCGGTGATCCTTTTGCCTTCCGCGTCGATCTGCTCTTCGAAAAATTTCTGCGCCCCGTAGCCGTTGCTCTTCGTCACCGCGGCGGTCCGCACCTCGTTCAGGCTGACCGAACGCAGCCAGTCAATCGACAGGCGCTCCTTGACCAGCATTTGCTTAACCATGTAGTCGGTCGACTGGCCGACTTCCTGCAGGCGCCAGACGCTGACCGCCGCAAGGATCGCAGTCAGAAACAGCACGACAGCGAAGGCAATGGCGAGGCGCAGGCCAATTTTCAGGTCGGTAATTTTGAGCATATTCCTCTCCTGCAGGATCACGGCAATGGAGGCTTCGGCTTCAATGTCACGCCATCCGGCAGGGTCTGGCGAGAGGCCGCAACCGCCTCAGAATTCGGCCCAGCCCTCGTCGCCACCGCCGGCCGCTGCCGGCACCTTCTTGCGCGGCAACGTCTCCGCTACGCTCAAACGCTTGCTGGATATGGCACCGGCAGCACGGAAATCGGACAGGCTACGCGCTTCCGGCCGCTCGGACAGTTCCTCCGCCGCCAGCCGGAACACGCTGACCGCCTGCGCCAGCTGCACCGCCTGCGCCTTCATGCTCTCCGCCGCCGCCGCCGCCTGCTCCACCAACGCCGCATTCTGCTGCGTCATCTCGTCCATCTGGCCAATCGCCCGGTTCACTTCCTCGATCCCGCTGCTTTGCTCCTGACTCGCCGCCGTGATCTCGTTCATGATGTCCGCCACATGCTTGACCGACGTCACGATCTCTTCCATCGTCCGCCCCGCTTCATCCACCAGCCGGCTGCCTATGTCGACCTTGTCCACCGAATCCCCAATCAACCCCTTGATTTCCTTCGCCGCCCCCGCCGAACGCTGCGCCAGATTCCGCACTTCCGCCGCCACCACCGCAAACCCGCGACCCTGCTCGCCCGCCCGCGCCGCTTCCACCGCCGCATTCAACGCCAAAATGTTGGTCTGAAATGCAATCCCGTCAATCACTCCGATGATGTCGACAATCTTCTTCGAGCTTTCCTTGATCGAGCCCATCGTGTGCACCACCTGACCCACCACTTCGCCTCCCTTCACCGCAAAGTCCGACGCCGACACCACCAGCTGGTTCGCCTGCCGCGCATTCTCCGCATTCTGCTTCACCGTCGACGTCAATTCCTCCATCGACGACGCCGTCTCTTCCAGCGAACTCGCCTGCGCTTCCGTGCGCGACGACAAGTCCGCATTCCCAGTCGCAATCTCCGATGAAGCCACTCCGATCGTCTCAGTACTGCGCCGCACCTGACCGACCGTATGTACCAGACTGTCGTTCATCAACTTCAGCGCCTGCAGCAACTGACCGGTCTCATCACCGGATGTAACCCGGATGTCCTGAGAAAGATTGCCCTCTGCGACGCTGCGCGCCACCTTGACCGCCTGGTTCAACGGACGAGTGACTGCACGGATCAGCCAAATGCCGATGAAGGCCGCAAAAAGAATTCCGCCGGCGATCGCCACCACAGAGGTATTACGAACCAGCAGATACAGTTCCTGGGAACTGGTGAATTCGGCCTTCGCGACATCCAGCTGGATCTTGATCAGTGCCTCTATCCCGGCTTCAAGATCGCTGTAATACTGCCGCATCGCTCCCTGCATGATTTCCATCGCCAACTGGGTATTCGGAGCTCGTAACGCATCGATGGTCGGCTGCATGCCTTCGGCGACGAACTTTTTATAGTCCTCGTGCGCTTTGCCGGCGATCTTTCGCTCGCCCTCCGCCAGTTGACCTCCCAGATAGGCAGTCCAGATCTTGTCAGCTTCGGCGAATCCGGCTTCCACCGCATCCATTCTCTTGTTGACCACCGAAGGATCGTCGTTCAGTGATTGCGAGGCGGCCAACTGGCTCTTGTTGATGAGCCGTAGTATCTGGTCGAGCTGTCCGGTCGGGACCAGACGGTGGTCATATAGTGAGCTCAGCGCTCCATTGGTATAACTGAGGCTGGAAAGGCCGATAACTCCGCCGGCCACCAGCATCAGCGACAGCAGACCAAGCACGAACACCAACCGTGAACGGATACTCAGATTTCTTAGCACTCTCTTTTCCTCCTCCGAGTGTGGCGTTGTGCCGCCACACATTGTTGTTATGGGTTATACCGGGTCGACTCGCTTAGGCGGCGATTTTATCGATCAGCCCCATCTCCGTACTCGACATCAGTTTGTCTATATCGACCAGGATCAGCATGCGCTGATCCAGCGTTCCCAATCCCACCAGGTAATCGGTATTGAATGCGGTGCCCATCTCAGGCGCTGGCTTGATCTGTTCTGCGGTCAGGGTAATGACGTCTGACACGCTGTCGACCACCATCCCGACCACCCGGCCGTTGATGTTGAGAATGATCACCACGGTGAACTGGTCGTAGATCGGTTCGCCGAGATTGAACTTGATGCGCATGTCCACAATCGGCACGATGATCCCGCGCAGATTGACGACACCCTTGATGAAATCCGGCGCGTTGGCGATACGCGTGACGGTTTCGTATCCGCGGATTTCCTGGACCTTCAGGATGTCGATCCCGTACTCTTCCTTGCCCAGCGTGAAAGCAAGGAATTCGTCACCCGCCCCGTCCGATTTCCCTTGAATTTCAGCGATATTCGATTGATCGTTGTGTAACATGGCTTTTCCTCATCAAGAAAAAATAGGTTCGTCTTTAAGCTGCCGACTGGAACGCAGCAACGCGGCGACGTCGATGATCAACGAGACGCCGCCGTCGCCCAGTATGGTGGCACCGGAAATTCCGGCTACCTTGCGATAATTGGATTCGAGGTTTTTGACGACGATCTGCTGCTGCCCGACCAGATCGTCGACGAACAGAGCCGCCTTCCGCCCGTCCGACTCGAGAATGACCACGATGCCCTGCGAAGGGTCGGTGAAGTTGGGTTGTATGCCGAACACCTGATAAAGCGGAATCAGTGGCAGATAATCGCCGCGCACCTTGACCACCCGCCCCTGGCCGCTGATTTCCTTGATGTCCTGCAGCGCAGGCTGCAGCGATTCGACGACATAGCCGAGCGGCAGTATGTAGATTTCGTCACCGACCCGCACCGACATTCCGTCCAGGATCGCCAGCGTCAGCGGTAGCGAAATAGAAATCGTCGTACCGAACCCCCGACTGGAACGGATATCGACAGCGCCGCCCATGGCGGCGATGTTTTGCCGCACCACGTCCATGCCGACACCACGTCCAGAGACGTCGGTTACCTGTTCGGCTGTCGAGAATCCGGGCGCCAGGATCAACTGCCAAACTTCCGCATCCGGCATATCGTCGGTGACCGGCATACCGGTCCGGCGCGCCTTGTGAAGAATCTTTTCCCGATTCAGGCCGCCGCCGTCGTCGGTGACTTCGATCACGATGTTACCGCCTTGGTGCGCCGCCGACAGTGACAGCCGCCCGGTTTCGCTTTTCCCCGCTTTGGCCCTTTCCGCCGGCAGTTCGATGCCGTGATCGATGCTGTTGCGCACCAGATGCGTCAACGGATCGACGATCCGTTCGATCAACCCCTTGTCGAGCTCGGTAGCCGAACCGTGGGTGACAAATTCGACCCGCTTGCCGAGCTTCGTCGCCAGATCCCGTACCATCCGCGGAAAACGTGAAAATACGTAATCCATCGGCATCATGCGGATCGACATCACCGCCTGCTGCAAGTCGCGCGTATTGCGTGTCAGCTGGCTCACGCTGTCGAGCAGTTTCTCGTGGGTCATCGGATCCAGAACCCCGGTACGCTGCTCGATCATCGCCTGCGTGATTACCAGTTCGCCGACCAAATTGATCAGCAGGTCGACTTTTTCAATGCCGACCCGGATCGACGATTCATGGCCAGTTGCCCGATCCGTATCGCGCCTGGCGGTCGCCTTCTTTTCTTCTGCCGTGCCCCCGTGAGCAGCGCCGACCTGGGGCACCTGCTCATGTGCTGGCTCATGGCTTGCTGCGGTTTCCGGTTCCGGCTCGCTGGAAACGGGTGCGCTCGGCTGGAGGGGCTGGAACGGTTCGAAGAAACCATAGCCCTGCTCATCCTCGAGCTTCTTCCGGGCTGCGGCTGCTTCTTCGGCCGCGGTCATATCCGGCTCGATGGTGACTTTCAATTCCGACGGCTCCATGATGAAGGAGCAAATCGCGACAATGTCGTCAGCGCTTTCGCTGGTGGCCAGCAGGAATGCCGATCTCCCATCGGCCAGCACGGATTCCGTAATCGGCCCCAGCAATCCGAGTTCTGCCAGCAAGGCGTCGACATCGCGCCGCGGAATCGCCGGCAATTCGATGCGAAAGCGCCGACCATCCGTTACCAATGCATTCGGCACCGAATGCGCCGCAGCGGACCCCGATACCATCTGCCCGGCCGTGCCAACGGACAACGCCTGCAGCATCATGCGCACATCGGCGGCCATTTCCTGGTCGACCGCTGCTCCATGGCGATGGCCGTCCAGCTGCATCTTCAGCACGTCCTTGGCTCGTAGGAAAGCGTCCACATGCCCTGCGGTCAGCGCCATTTCGCCATTGCGCAGCCGATCCAGCAAGGACTCAAGGAAATGGGTCACTTCGGCGAGGTCGGTCAACCCGAAAGTGGCGGCCCCGCCCTTGATCGAATGGGCAGTGCGAAATATCGCATGCAGGTCTTCGCTGGCCGGAGCCTCGACATCAACCGCCAGCAAGAGCTTTTCCATTTCTGCCAGCAACTCGTCAGCCTCGTCGAAAAAAACCTGGAAGAACTGACTTATCTCGATCGTCATTTTCAAACTCCGTCGTGGGCGCACGCACAGATTTTCCGCGGTATTTAGCCGATCACCTTTTTTACGACTTCCGTCAGGCGCTGCGGATCGAACGGCTTCACCAGCCAGCCGTTGGCACCGGCCGCCCGTCCTCTGGATTTCATTTCATCGCTTGACTCCGTCGTCAACATCAGGATCGGCACGCTTTGATAACCCGGCAGTTTGCGCAACCCGCGGATCAGCGACAGGCCATCCATACGCGGCATGTTTTGATCGGTCAGTACCAGATCGAAGGTTTGCTGCTTGGCCTTTTCCAGGCCATCCTGCCCGTCCACCGCCTCGGTTACCTGGTAGCCGGCCGCCTTCAGGCTAAAAACCACCATTTGCCGAAGGGAGCCAGAATCATCGACGGCAAGTATTGTTTTTGACATTTCCTCTCCTGCATTTCCAATTCAGCTACGGATTCCACATTTCCATCTCGCGGCCCGCTAGAACAATTCGACATCTCCACTGCCCATGTGAGTCTGGCAAACTGCCTTCCATAAATTGCTTTCCAATTTTTCGTTGCGCTCTTCGAGCAAGCGATTCACACCTTCCAGGAGTGCGACGATTTCCTCGGTCGCAGTCTCGCGGGCGATTCCGGCACCGCTGGTATCCAGCGTTTCCAGCACTTCGCTTAGTCCGGCCACGCGCTGCAAGGCCCGGTCAAGCAATTGATTGGTCATGTCTTGGAATTGCAGCCCGGTCACCACGGAGCCGACACGCACACCGATCTCCGCCGAGATCTGGTTCAAATCGGCCACGTCGGCATCGGTCAGCACCGGCCCCGCCTGCAGCTTGCCGATGATCTCCTGCTGCGCGCTTATCGCCTCGTGAATCGCCATGAAGTCGGCGCCCAGTTTCCCGATTGCCTCAGCCAGCAGGAAATTCGTCTGCGTCAGGTCGGTCTTGATTTCGGCGAGATGCTGGTCACCGGAAGCCGCCACCCCTAACAGCAGGCGCTTCAGCTGCAAGCTCAACATTCTCTTTGTCGCCATAAAGCCTTCCTGTTGGGTCCGCGCCGTACCGGGAGCGCGCTCATTGCCCGGAGGTTCCAACCATGTCCGACGTAACTTCTGCCTCGTTCGAGATCGTACGCGTGCCGCCGTCCTGCAAAGCCACTTCCTCGGCTTTCTTGTTCATCACGATGATGCTGATGCGCCGGTTCACCGGATTCAGCGGGTTGTCCCGGTCGAACAGGACCGCCGACGAAAGTCCGACCACCCGCAGCACCTTGGATTCGTCCATGCCGCCGACGATCAATTCGCGCCGCGATGCATTGGCGCGATCGGCGGACAACTCCCAGTTGCTATACCCTTTCTCGCCAGTGGAATAGATTACCGCGTCCGTATGGCCCGACAAGCTGATCCGGTTCGGCACGCCATTCAAGGCGCGCCCGATCTCGTGCAGAATCACTTTGGTATAGGGTTGCAGCTCCGCTCGCGCCAGCGCGAACATCGGACGATTTTTCTCATCGACGATCTGGATGCGCAAGCCTTCCGTTGTAATGTCCAGCAAAAGCTGTTTCTTGTATTGGCTTAGCGACGGGACGTTTTCGATCGCTTCCTCGATCTTTTTTTTCAGCGCCTTCAGACGTTCGTTTTCAGCCCGCTCCAACTCCGCCTCGGCCGCTTTCAAGTTGTAGGTTTTCTTGGTGATCGTGTTTTCGCCCTTCTTCAGCTGACCATCACGCTGGCTCAGGTCGCGCCCACCGCCCTGGATCACGCTCGAACTGTCTCCACTCCCGGACCCGCCTTGCATAGCGACCTTCAACGGCGTCTTGAAGTATTCGGCGATTCCCTGCAAATCCCCCTTCGTCGTCGACCCCAGCAGCCACATCAGCAGGAAGAACGCCATCATGGCCGTCACGAAGTCGGCATAGGCGATTTTCCATGCTCCCCCGTGACGTTCACCCGCCGCCTTCCGGACTCGCTTGATGACGATCGGACGCAACCCTTCGTCGGCCATATGAAGTTCCCGTTATCTCGCCTTGGAGGCCTTGATGTGCGCCTCCAGTTCGAGGAAGGATGGCCGCTCCGTCGAAAACAGGACCTTCCGCCCGAATTCCACGGCCAGCGCCGGCGCATAGCCGTTCAAACTCGCCAACAGCGTCACCTTGATGCATTCGAGAACTTTGGTCGACTCATGCAGCTTCTGCTCCAACAGCGTCGAAAGCGGTCCGATAAAACCATATGCGAGCAGGATGCCGAGGAAGGTACCGACCAGTGCATGGGCAATCAGAATACCCAGCTCCGCTGGCGGCAGGCCGACCGACGCCATCGTATGAACCACGCCCATCACCGCTGCCACAATCCCGAATGCCGGCATGGCGTCGGCAGTCTTGGCGATGCAATGCACCGGGATTTCTCCCTCATGATGGTGGGTCTCGATTTCGTTGTCCATCAAATTTTCTATCTGGAAAGCATCCATGTTGCCGGATACCATCAGGCGCAGATAGTCGGTCATGAACTCGACAATATGGTGGTTGGCCAGCACGCCCGGATACTTGCTGAAGATGGCGCTTTCCTCGGGCGCCTCGATGTCACCTTCGATCGACATTAAGCCTTCCTTGCGCACCTTGGTCAGTACCTCGAACAGCATGGCCATCAATTCCATGTACAGGGTCTTGGTGTATTTCGTCCCTCGCAGCAGCGTGGGCAGCGCCTTTAGCGTCGCCTTGATCGCCTTGCTGCTGTTGCCGACCAAAAAGGCACCGAATGCGGCCCCGCCGATCATCAGCAGTTCGATCGGCTGCAGCAAGGCGCCCAGATGTCCTCCGGCCAGCGCGAAGCCGCCGAAAACCGAAGCGACAACTACCAGATACCCCAATATGACTAGCAAACTTGCAACTCCACAAAGACGAAATGCATCGACGGGCGGCGGCTGACTTCCGGGGTCGCGATGGCGATTTGAATCTTCCGCGTGGCGAGATCAGGAAAACCCCGCGCAAAAGACTGGCTTCACCGGTTACGACGCAAACCGGGGAAACTTGAGAATTCGGGGCGGAAATGTACCATATCGATTCTGGGCATTACATGCGCCAGCCATACAAGGCTCGACCGCTCGTGTCCGGTTGCGCGACGAAGGAGGGAGCCACCCCAGGAATCGCGAATTCGTAGCTCAGCAACAGCGTTCGGGGGCGCATCTCGGAAATCGCCTGTTGCCATAGCGCTGGCATCGCCGCGCCGGAAAGGTAGACAAACACCACATCGTAGGCAGCGAGGTCGTCGCCGGCATAGTCGGCGCGTATGAAACGGCAGTTGGGGCGCCGCCCCTTCTTCCTCAGCCGGCTGACAAGCCAGGGCAGCGGCGCCGATTCGATGCCGGTAACGCGGATGTCCGGTCGCGATGCGGCCAAATGGCACACCAGCCCGCCGAATCCGCTACCGAGATCCGCGACCGCGAGCGTGCGGTCCTTCGGCAACAGTTCAACCACGGTTTTCCATACGGCTTTGGGCGATGGATAAAACGGTACTTGGGTGCGGAAGATATTCCAGAAGAGCGCGGCAAAAAGGCCAAAGCCAATAAGGAAGAAGGCCGGCGGCAGCCGCAACAGCGGAACTGCCCACAACGCGATCGAAAACAGAAGCTGTATCCAGGGCCACCAGGGCGCCAGTCGCAGGCGGCGCGACATCTCCGCCGCCAGCACACCCTGAAAGATGAAGAAGGCGAAGGAAGGTAGATGCAGCCCAATCCGCCGGGACACGTCAAACGCCGCCAGCGCAACGCCGAACGCCAACCCTTGGATCAGCAAGGCCGCGGTCGCGGGTAGACGCCACCAAGGCCGCCTGGGCATCGTTGCCACGTCAGGAATTTGATTGGAGGCTGGCCGGGAGCGCCGATACCGGCAATCGCTTATGCCTGCGCCGCCAATTGGGCGTTTGCAGCGGCGCGCGCTTTTTTGGTTTTCCCGGCCCGCGACGGCATGCGGCACAGCCCGCAGAAATAATGGTCGTGCAAGTCGAGGCGATGCACGACAAAATGGCCGCCGCACCCGCGGCACGGCATCGTCGTCAGCATCCTGCTTTCGAAAAAGCGCAGCAGAGTCCAGGCGCGAGTCAGCGACAATACCGGCTCGCCATTCTCGTCGCGCTCCTCTATTTGCTCGAGATAGAGCTGATAAGCCTTGACCACGACGGCGATGCCGGAAATCCGCGCATGCTCGACCAGATAAGTATGGATGTTGATGAACAGCGAGGAATGGATGTTCGGTTGCCAGGTCGTAAACCAGTCCGTCGAAAACGGCAGCATGCCCTTGGGCGGCGATACCCCTTTCAATTCCTTTTACAGCTTGAGCAGGCGCTCGCGTGAAAGCGAGGTTTCCGCCTCCAGCAATTGCAGGCGCGCCCCCAGATTGATCAGTTCGATGGCAAGCTGGATTTCCTGCGCTTCGGTCACGACGCTTTTGGCGGCCATCTTTTCACTCGCTGTGCGGAGATTACGGTAGTTGCAAAAGCGGCTACGCCACTTCTTCCACCGGCTGACCGGCCATCAGGATCGCGGCATGCGAATGGGCCAATGCGCGGTCCTTGCTGTAGCTGGTCAGCATATTGAGGATGGCGCCATCGTCGAAACGGAAACGCGCCACCATCATGTTGGTGCCGGCCAGTTTCAGGATCTGGCTGTTGCTCAGGCCTTCGAGTAGATCGGCGATTTCGTGGCTGATGCCAAGACGGAAAATCGCCGCCGCCTTGTCGGAGCGGATCATTTGCTGCGCGAGCATCAGATAGCTCAGATTCGCATCACGAATTTCCGCCATCATGTCGTTGATATTCATGCTCTCTCCCGTCCGGTAAATGCTGGCTGGCGATGACTGCGCCAGTGACTGCATTGTGAGGGGGAGATTGCCGAACGGAAATTAGCCGCGCGCTACTTTTTTTGTTGGAGAAAAGATGAATAGCCCGTAGGCGTTTGTCTTACAAACGCCGGGCTAACTTGGGATGATCCCGGAAACACGGGATCGGGAAGAGGAAAATTGACAGGTGAGTTATGTATTGTTTTACAAGTTTTCCTGAAAATCACCGACTGTACATCGCGTCTTCTGCAAGCTGTAACGGCAGCGTTTTCCGAAACTTTAGGGATAGAGCACAAAATTTTTAAAAAATTCTCGAAGTTCCGCTGTCCCCTCGATTAACGGCAGCGGTTTTCGGAACTTTAGGAAAATTTGAAAATATTTTTGTGGGCGGAATATCAGGCGCGAACGCTTGGATGCGTGGCCAATGCCGCCCGCAGTGCAGCGGTCGCCGCGACGCACGGCCGAGGTGGCCGCGCTCAAGGTAGTGGCAGCGCTAACGGGGATTCCCGAGCGCCTGCGCCAGCCGCGGAATCGCCGCCGCCGCATTGGCGCCGGTATGTTCCGCCACCTGCTCCGGCAGCAGACCGCGCAGCGCCGCCAGCGTGACGCCGATGCGGGGAATCTGGTCGGGCCGGTTCGGCGCCGGATGCAGCCACGATGGCGCGATGTCGGGAGCGTCGGTTTCCAGCACGATCGCGCCCAGCGGCAGCTGGCTGGCGAGCCGGCGGATCTGCAGCGCGCGCGGATAGGTCATCGCACCGCCGAAGCCGAGCCGGAAACCGAACTCGATGAAGCGCTGCGCCTGCTGGAAGCTGCCGTTGAACGCGTGGGCAATGCCGCCGGCGACGCCAATGCGGCGCAGGTGCTTCAGGACCACATCCTGCGCGCGCCGCACATGCAGCAGCACCGGCAGCTCGAACTCGCGCGCGATCTTCAATTGTTCGGCAAAGAAGAATTCCTGCTTGTCGCGCAATGGGCCGTCGCGCAGTTCCGGCACGAAGAAATCGAGGCCGATTTCGCCGATCGCAACGAAGCGCGGGTCGGGCATCGCCCGCGCCGCCGCCGCCCGCAACCGCGCCAGGTCGGCTTCCCGCGCCTCGGCCACGTACAGCGGATGGATGCCGAGCGCATGAACGCAGCGGGCGTCGGCCGCGCTCAAGCTGGCCACCGCGTCGAAATTCGATGGCGCCACCGCTGGCACCACGATGCAGGAGACACCCGCTGCCGCCGCCTGTGCCACCAGCTGCGCCTGCCGGCCGCCGAATTCGGCGGCGTCCAGGTGGCAGTGGGTGTCGATCCACATGCGCTAGCCGGATACCGAATAGGCTTGCAAGCCGTGCTCTGACAACTGCAATACACGGCCGCAGCGGCGTGCCAGCTCCAGATCGTGGGTGACGATGACGAAGGCGGTGCCGAGCGTACGCGACAGTTCCAGCATCAGGTCGAAGGTCTGGTGCGCGGTAGCACGGTCGAGGTTGCCGGTCGGCTCGTCGGCCAAGACGCAGGCCGGCCGCGTCACCAGCGCGCGCGCC
>JBATWJ010000201.1:0-4671 GCA_049672545.1 Burkholderiaceae bacterium | reverse complement strand
GGGCTGCCCATCGGCACGTTTGGCGCGCGGCCGGCCGGCCGGCTTGCCGTCATCGCGGCGCGGGCCACGGCGCTTGTTGCGTTCGTCGTCGCCGGCCACGTCGATGGTCGGCGCTTCGCCGCTGGCCAGACGATCGCCCTTGTACACCCACACCTTGATGCCGATGATGCCGTAGGTGGTCTGCGCCTCACCAAAACCGTAGTCGATTTCGGCGCGCAACGTATGCAGCGGCACGCGACCTTCGCGGTACCATTCCTTGCGCGCGATTTCGATGCCATTCAGGCGACCGGAAGACATGATCTTGATGCCCTGGGCGCCGAGCCGCATCGCATTCTGCATCGCGCGCTTCATCGCGCGGCGGAACATGATGCGCTTTTCGAGCTGCTGCGCGATCGAATCGGCGATCAGCTGGGCATCGACTTCCGGCTTGCGGACTTCTTCGATGTTGACATGCACCGGCACGCCCATCATCTTGGTCAGCGCAACCTTCAGGACCTCGATATCCTCACCCTTCTTGCCGATCACCACGCCCGGACGCGAGCTGAAAATCGTGATCCGCGCGTTCTTGGCAGGGCGCTCGATGACGACGCGCGACACCGAAGCGTTTTTCAGCTTGGTCTTCAGGTAGGAACGGACCTTCAGGTCCTCGTTCAGCATGTCGGCGAAGTTGCCGCTGCCGGCGTACCAGCGCGAACCCCAGTTGCGGGTCACCGCGAGGCGGAAACCGGTCGGATGTATTTTCTGTCCCATCGTGACTCCTTAGTTGCCGACAGTCACGTAAATGTGACAGGATTGTTTGGAAATACGATCCCCGCGGCCCTTCGCCCGCGCCGTGAAGCGCTTCAGCACCGCGCCCTTTTCGACATAGATCGTCTTGACCTTCAGCTCGTCGATGTCGGCGCCGTCGTTGTGCTCGGCGTTGGCGATCGCGGATTCCAGGACTTTTTTGATGATGACTGCGCCCTTTTTCGGGCTGAAGGCCAGGATGTTGAGCGCCTGATCGACTTTCTTGCCGCGAATCAGATCGGCGACCAGACGGCCCTTCTGGGCCGACAGCCGTACGCCGCGCAGAGTAGCTTTAGTTTCCATCTCGCACCTTACCTCTTCGCCTTCTTGTCGGCCGCATGACCCTTGAAAGTCCGGGTCAGCGCAAATTCGCCGAGCTTGTGCCCGACCATGTTTTCGGAGATGTACACCGGCACGTGCTGCTTGCCGTTGTGCACAGCGATCGTCAGGCCTATGAAGTCCGGCATGATGGTGGAGCGGCGCGACCAGGTCTTGATCGGCTTCTTGTCCTTGACCGCTTGCGCAGTCTCGACTTTCTTCACCAGATGGGCGTCACAGAACGGCCCTTTTTTCAATGAACGTGTCATGTGTTACCCCTTATTTCTTGCCGCGGCGCGAAACGATCATCGACGACGTGCGCTTGTTGCGGCGCGTCCGCTTGCCCTTGGTCTGCTGCCCCCACGGCGAGACCGGGTGACGACCCGCCGCCGTCTTACCTTCACCACCGCCGTGCGGGTGATCCACCGGGTTCATCACCACACCGCGTACAGTCGGACGCACACCACGCCAGCGCATCGCGCCGGCCTTGCCGATCTTGCGCAGGTTATGTTCGCCATTGCCGACTTCGCCAACCGTCGCACGGCACTCGATATGGACGCGGCGCACTTCACCGGAGCGCAGACGCACTTGAGCGTAAGTTCCTTCACGCGCCATCAGCACGACTCCAGCACCCGCGGTACGAGCGATCTGCGCACCCTTGCCGGGCAACATCTCGACGCAATGCATCGTGGTACCGACCGGAATATTGCGGATCGGCAGGCAGTTGCCGGACTTGATCGGCGCCTCGGAACCATTCATCAACTGATCGCCGACTGCCATGCCCTTCGCGGCAATGATGTATTGACGCTCGCCGTCGGCGTAGCACAGCAGCGCGATGTGCGCACTGCGATTCGGGTCGTACTCGATCCGCTCCACCTTGGCCGGGATGCCATCCTTGTTGCGACGGAAATCGACCACGCGGTAGTGCTGCTTGTGACCGCCGCCGATGTGACGGGTCGTGATGTGGCCATTGTTGTTGCGGCCCGCGCTCTTCGATTTCTTTTCGGTCAGAGCTGCGAACGGGCGGCCCTTGTACAGGTCGGCATTGACGACCTTCACCATACCGCGACGGCCAGGCGAGGTCGGCTTTACTTTAACCAGTGCCATTACTTAACCTCTTCGGTGAAATTGATTTCCTGGCCCGGCTTCAGGCATACGAATGCGCGCCGGGTATGGTTGCGCCGGCCGACAAAGCGACCAGAGCGCTTTTGCTTGCCCTGACGATTCGCCACCTGGACCGACTCCACCTCGACCTTGAACAGCAACTCGACCGCCGCCTTCACTTCCAGCTTGGTCGCATCAGGGGTCACGAGGAAGACCACCTGCTCGCTCTTTTCAGCGAGCATGGTCGCCTTTTCGGAAATGACCGGCGCCAGCAGCACCTTCATCAGGCGCTCTTCGCTATGTTTTGCCACTGCGCTCATGCCAGCATCTCCTCGATCTTTGCCAGGGCCGGCTTGGTGATCAGGACCTTCTTGTAGAACACCAGCGAAACCGGATCGGCCTGATGCGGCTCGACTACCAGCACGCTCGGCAGATTGCGCGATGCCAGGAACAGGTTTTCTTCAAGAGCGTCGGTGATGACCAGCACGGAATCCAGCCCCATGCCTTTCAATTTTTGCGACAACAATTTGGTTTTCGGCGCCTCCAGCGTCAGGCCCTCGATCACCGACAGGCGGCCTTCGCGCGCCAGCTGCGACAGGATCGAGCAGACGCCCGCGCGATACATCTTCTTGTTGACTTTGTGCGAGAAGTTTTCTTCCGGCGAATTCGGGAAGATGCGACCACCACCGCGCCACAGCGGCGACGACGACATGCCGGCACGAGCGCGGCCGGTGCCCTTCTGGCGCCACGGCTTCTTGGTCGTGTGGCTAACTTCCTCGCGATCCTTCTGCTTGCGATTGCCGCTGCGCGCATTGGCCTGGTAGGCGACCACGACCTGGTGGATCAGCGCTTCGTTGTAATCGCGACCGAAAATGGTGTCCGGCGCGACGACGTTGGACGCAGCCTGACCTTGTTCATCAAGGAGCTTGAGTTCCATCGATTAGCCCCCCTTCTTGGCTTTGACTTTGACGGCAGCCGAAACCACGACCTGACCGCTCTTTGCACCCGGCACCGCACCCTTGACCAGCAACAGCTGGCGCTCGGCGTCGACACGAGCGATTTCGAGGTTTTGCACGGTAGTGGTGACATCACCCATGTGACCGGTCATGCGCTTACCCGGAAACACGCGGCCCGGATCCTGCGCCATACCGATCGAACCCGGCACATTATGCGAACGCGAGTTGCCGTGGGTGGCGCGACCGGAGCCGAAGTTGTAGCGCTTGATCGTGCCGGCATAACCCTTACCGATCGACACGCCCTGCACATCGACCTTCTGACCAGCCTCGAACAGGCTGACGGCAACAACGTCGCCCGCCTTCATTTCGGCGGCCTTGGCGGCATCGACACGGAACTCTTTGAGGACTGCGCCAGCCTCGACACCCGCCTTGGCGTAATGTCCGGCGGCGGCTTTATTGACACGGGAAGCGCGGCGCTGACCGAATGCGACCTGAACAGCGGAATAACCATCCGTGTCCGGGGTTTTGATTTGCGTCACGCGGTTGTTCGACACGTCCAGCACGGTAACGGGAATCGATTCACCGTCATCCGTGAAGATACGCATCATGCCAACCTTGCGACCAACAAGGCCCAAGCTCATTGTTTTCTCCATTCCCGCCTGCGATTGGGCGGGGCTGATGTTGTACCACTCGACAAAGCGAGAATGCTTCGCGCATTTTCGCCGAAGCCGAGCATTATAGCGTGGCGCCGGCATTTCCACAACTGCGGAAAAACCGGCGTCTCTTCAAATCCACATTGCCTCGCGCGGCTAGCCGTTGCGAGCTAGCGCCGGGCAGGAAACGACGGCCTTTGCCGGCGCTCCATGCCGCCGTTTTACTGCAGCTTGATTTCGACGTCGACGCCGGCCGGCAGGTCGAGCTTCATCAGCGCATCGACCGTTTTGTCGGTCGGATCGACGATGTCCATCAGGCGCACATGGGTCCGGATTTCAAACTGATCACGCGACGTCTTGTTGACGTGCGGAGAACGCAGCACGTCGAAACGCTGGATGCGGGTCGGCAGCGGAACCGGACCCTTGACCACGGCGCCGGTGCGCTTCGCGGTATCGACGATTTCCAGCGCCGACTGGTCGATCAGACGATAATCGAAGGCTTTCAGGCGAATGCGGATTTTCTGATTGGGAGTGGACATCTATTTTCCTTTAAAGAGCGAACCGCGAGCGATGGAATGCCCGCGGCATATTCATGGACGAAAGCGGATAACCGCTCGCGAACTGCGATTACTCGATGATCTTCGCCACCACGCCGGCGCCGACGGTACGACCGCCTTCGCGGATTGCAAAGCGCAGACCTTCTTCCATCGCGATCGGGTTGATCAGCTGCACCGTGATCGACACGTTGTCACCCGGCATCACCATTTCCTTGTCCTTCGGCAGTTCGATCGAGCCGGTGACGTCGGTGGTACGGAAATAGAACTGCGGCCGGTAGTTGTTGAAAAACGGCGTGT
>JBATWJ010000200.1:0-2783 GCA_049672545.1 Burkholderiaceae bacterium | reverse complement strand
ATCTCGGCCTGAACCTGGCCGCGCTCGGGCTGGCGGTGGCCGCTGCCATGCTGGCCGCCGGCGCGCTCGGCTGGGTGTTTGAGCGGGTGCTGGTGCGCAAGGTGTACGGACTGCACCTGATGCAAATCCTGATCACGATGGGCGGCATGGTGATCGGCGAGGAATTGATCAAGGTGATCTGGGGCCCGCAGCAGATCCCGCTGCCGCTGCCGGGCGCGCTGCGCGGCGCCATTCTGGTCGGCGACGCCGCCATCGAGAAATACCGGCTGCTGGCGGTCGTGGTCGGGCTGGCGGTGTTCGTCGCGCTGCTCTTGATGCTGAACCGCACCAAGCTGGGCCTGTTGATCCGGGCCGGCGTGCAGGACCGGGAAATGGTGGAAAGCCTCGGCTACCGCATCCGCCGCCTGTTCGTCGGCGTGTTCGTCGCCGGCTCGGCGCTGGCCGGGCTGGGCGGCGTGATGTGGGGGCTGTACCAGCAAAACGTGATTCCGCAGATGGGAGCGCAAGTCAACGTGCTGATCTTCATCGTCATCATCATCGGCGGCCTCGGCTCCACCACCGGCTGCTTCCTCGGCGCGCTGCTGGTGGGCCTGTTGGCCAACTACGCGGGCTTTCTGGCGCCGAAGGTGGCGCTGTTTTCCAACATCCTGTTGATGGTCGCGATCCTGCTGTGGCGGCCGCAGGGTCTGTATTCGGCGGGCAAGCAATGATCGCGCGTCTGATTTCCCACGACTGGCCGAAAAGCCGCGTGCTGGCGGCGCTCCTGATCGTCGTCGTGCTCGGGCTGGCGTTCGCGCCGTTCCTGTTCCCCGGCGCCAAGGCGCTGAACGTGGCGGCCAAGATCCTGATCTTCATCGTGCTGGTGGCCAGCTACGACCTGCTGCTCGGCTATACCGGCATCGTCTCGTTCGCGCACACGATGTTCTTCGGCATCGGTGCCTACGGCGTGGCGATCGCCAGCAGCCAGCTCGGGCCGGGCTGGGGCACGCTGGCGCTCGGCATCGTCGCCGCGCTGTTGCTGTCGCTGGCGCTGTCGCTGGTGATCGGCCTCTTTTCGCTGCGGGTGCGGGCGATCTTCTACGCGATGATCACGCTGGCGGTGGCCGCCGCGTTCCAGACACTGGCCTCGCAGCTGTCGTCGATCACCGGCGGCGAGGACGGCCTGAGCTTCAAGCTGCCGGAACTGCTGTCGCCGGCGTTCCGGCTGCTGCCGGAGCCGCTGTTCGGCGTCAACGTCAACGGCAAGCTGATCACCTATTACCTGGTGTTCGTCGCCGCCGCGCTGCTGTTTTTGGCGATGCTGCGGATCGTCAATTCGCCGTTCGGGCGCGTGCTGCAGGCGATCCGCGAAAACGACTTCCGCGCCGAGGCGATCGGTTACCGCACCGTGGTGTTCCGCACGCTGTCGAACGTACTGGCGGCGCTGTTCGCGACGCTGGCCGGAGCCCTCCTGGCGATCTGGCTGCGCTACAACGGCGCCGACACCTCGCTGTCGTTCGAGATCATGGTCGACATCCTGCTGATCGTGGTGATCGGCGGCATGGGCACGATGTACGGCGCGGTGTGCGGCGCCACCATCTTCATCCTGGCGCAGAGCTATCTGCAGGACCTGATGGCGGCCGGCGCCAGCGCGGCGCAGAGCGTGCCGCTGTTGGCGGCGCTGCTGTCGCCGGACCGCTGGCTGCTGTGGCTGGGTATCCTGTTCGTGCTGTCGGTGTATTTCTTCCCGACCGGCATCGTCGGCAAGCTGCGCGACTGGAGGGCCCGATGACCCCCACTTCGCACTACCTGCGCTGCCGCGAGCGCGAAATCCACTACACCGCCTGGGGCAAGAAGAACGCGCCGCCGCTGATCCTGTGGCACGGGCTGGCGCGCACCGGGCGCGACTTCGACGACCTGGCGCAGGCGCTGGCCGGCGATTACCGTATCTATTGCCCCGACACCATCGGCCGCGGCCTGTCGCAATGGAGTCCGCAACCCGATACCGAATACTGCCTGGCGTTCTACGCGCAGATCGCGCAGGCGCTGGCCGAGCAGCTCGGCATCGAGCGGATGCGCTGGGTTGGCACCTCGATGGGCGGCGCGATCGGCATCGCCGCCGCCGCCACCACCCTGGCCGGCCGCATCAGCCACCTGGTGCTGAACGACATCGGGCCGCAACTGGCGACGGTGGCGATCGAACGCATCAAGTCCTACGCCGGCAATCCGCCGGCGTTCGACACCGTGACCGAACTGGAAGCCTACCTGCGCACCGTCTACCAGCCGTACGGCTGGCAGAGCGACGCGCAATGGCGGCGCATGACCGAGACCTCGACGCGGCGGCTGCCGGATGGCCGCGTGACGACCCACTACGACCCGGCGATGGTGCGCCAGTTCTTCGTCCATCCGCACGACTACGATCTGTGGGACGCCTACGACACGCTGACGCTGCCGACGCTGGTGCTGCGCGGCGAGCATTCCGACCTGCTGACCGCCGAGGTGGCGCAGGAAATGACGCGGCGCGGGCCGCGCGCGCAGCTGGCCGAGATCGCCGAATGCGGCCACGCGCCGTGCCTGAACGTGCCGCACCAGATCGAACTGGTACGCGCCTTCCTCGCCACCGATGCCTGAAATTCCCTGAAATCTAGGAGTATGCCAAAAAAATGCCCTATGCCTGGCGTGTTGTCTGCCGCTTCAAAAATACTGCCACAAGTATATGAACCAGCCAATCAGCCGTGCCAGGCTCGGCTGTCGGCCGGCGCCTGTTCGCGCGCCTGCATGCCGTAGTCGCGCAGCACCTGCGC
>JBATWJ010000199.1:0-5618 GCA_049672545.1 Burkholderiaceae bacterium | reverse complement strand
GGCCAGACGATCGCGGCCAACGTGCCGCCATACGCCATGTGGGCGACCGGGCTGGCCAGCAGGTAATAGGCCAGTCCCAACAGCAGCGCCGGCGCGAAGCGGCGCGGCCATGCCGCGTAGCCGCGCGCCGTATTGCCGCCGGAAGCCAGAACCCGTGGTTCGTTCATGTGCGTTGAGCGCGGCAAAGGCTGCCGCGAACGGGAATAGTGATGCTGAAAGGAAAGTCATTATAAAAGGCTATCCCGCAGGCCGGACAATTGAAGTTCAAACGCCCGCTCCGCGGAACCTGGCACTACCGCATGGAGCGCCGCCGGCGCCGCTCTGGTAACCTGCGGGCTTTCCGCCGCAGTGCGGCTCTGGTCCCGTTTTCCTGCCCGCTTTCTGCCCATGCCCCAGCCATCCGTTACCCTGATCGTCGCCCTCGATGCCGCGCGCGGCATCGGCATCCGCAACGCGCTGCCGTGGCGGCTGCCGGAAGACCTGGCGCATTTCAAGCGGCTGACCACCGGCCACACGATCGTGATGGGGCGCAAGACCTTCGATTCGATCGGCCGGCCGCTGCCGAACCGGCGCAACATCGTCGTCACCCGCAACCGCGACTGGCGCCATGACAGCGTCGAAAGCGCGGCATCGCTCGCCGACGCGATTGCGCTGGCCGGCGGCGACGACATCTTCGTGATCGGCGGCGCCCAGATCTTCGACGACGCGCTGCCGCTGGCGAACCGGATGGTGGTGACCGAGATCGCCAGGACCTTCGAATGCGACACCTTCTTCCCGGCCATCGACGCCGCGCAATGGCAGCCGACGGCGCGCGAAGCGCATCATTCGGAAGCCAACGGCTGCGACTACGCCTTCGTCACCTATGAAAGAACGGTACCGACCGGAACTTAGCGGCGGATATATACTCCCAACATAAAGACCCTGTGCCGGGCGGAAACAGGGCGAAGCTGGCATATACTCCCTCTTTACGCACGGCACCCCAGCGCCGCCCTGCAGGCTTTCGGCAGCGCGTTTTTTCCGCCCCGGCTGTCCCCATATCTGCGAAAATTCCACTCTTTTCCCGGCGCGCAAGCGGAGTGGCCGCCAGCCACAGCCCAGGCGTCTCCCGCAATCGGTTCTATTGGAGACCGCGATGAAATTCCGCTTCCCGATCGTCATCATCGACGAAGACTTCCGCTCCGAAAACACCTCCGGCCTCGGCATCCGTGCGCTGGCCGAAGCGATCCAGCATGAAGGCATGGAAGTGCTGGGCGTGACCAGCTACGTCGACCTGTCGCAGTTCGCGCAGCAGCAGTCGCGCGCCTCCGCCTTCATCCTGTCGATCGACGACGAGGAATTCGGCGCCGGCTCGCTGGAAGAAACCGACTTCGCGCTGAAGTCGCTGCGCGCCTTCGTCGAGGAAATCCGCCACAAGAACGCCGACATCCCGATCTACCTGTACGGCGAGACGCGCACCTCGCGCCACATCCCGAACGACATCCTGCGCGAGCTGCACGGCTTCATCCACATGTTCGAGGACACGCCGGAATTCGTCGCGCGCCACATCATCCGTGAAGCCAAGGCCTATCTGGACGGCCTGTCACCGCCGTTCTTCCGCGCGCTGGTCAACTACGCCAACGACGGCTCGTATTCGTGGCACTGCCCCGGCCACTCGGGCGGCGTCGCCTTCCTGAAGTCGCCGATCGGCCAGATGTTCCACCAGTTCTTCGGCGAGAACCTGCTGCGCGCCGACGTCTGCAACGCGGTCGAGGAACTCGGCCAGCTGCTCGACCATACCGGCCCGGTGGCAGCAAGCGAACGCAACGCCGCGCGCATCTTCAACGCCGACCACTGCTATTTCGTCACCAACGGCACCTCGACCTCCAACAAGATGGTCTGGCATTCGACCGTGGCGCCGGGCGACATCGTGGTGGTCGACCGCAACTGCCACAAGTCGATCCTGCACTCGATCATCATGACCGGTGCGATTCCGGTGTTCCTGATGCCGACCCGTAACAACCTCGGCATCATCGGCCCGATCCCGCTCGAAGAATTCAGGATGGAAAACATCCTGAAGAAGATCGAGGCCAACCCGTTCGCGCGCGAAGCCAAGAACAAGAAGCCGCGCATCCTGACCATCACGCAGTCGACCTACGACGGCGTGGTGTACAACGTCGAAACGCTGAAGGACATGCTGGACGGCCAGATCGACACCCTGCACTTCGACGAAGCCTGGCTGCCGCACGCCACCTTCCACGAGTTCTACAAGGACATGCACGCGATCGGCAAGAACCGCCCGCGCGCCAAGGAATCGATGATCTTCTCGACGCAATCGACGCACAAGCTGCTGGCCGGCCTGTCGCAGGCCTCGCAGATCCTGGTGCGCGAATCGGAATCGGTGCGCCTCGACGAGGATGCGTTCAACGAAGCCTACCTGATGCACACGTCGACCTCGCCGCAGTATTCGATCATCGCCTCGTGCGACGTCGCCGCGGCGATGATGGAGCCGCCCGGCGGCACCGCGCTGGTCGAGGAAAGCATCCTGGAAGCGCTGGACTTCCGCCGCGCGATGAAGAAGATCGACCAGGAATGGGGCAGCGACTGGTGGTTCCAGGTCTGGGGCCCGGACGAATTCGCCGAGGATGGCATCGGCTCGCGCGAAGACTGGATCATCCGCGCCGGCGACGACTGGCACGGCTTCGGCAAGCTGGCGCCCGGCTTCAACATGCTCGACCCGATCAAGGCCACCATCGTCACCCCCGGCCTGCGGCTGGACGGCCAGTTCGACGACACCGGCATCCCGGCCTCGATCGTCACCAAGTACCTGGCCGAGCACGGCGTCATCATCGAAAAATGCGGGCTGTATTCGTTCTTCATCATGTTCACGATCGGCATCACCAAGGGCCGCTGGAACACGCTGCTGACCGCGCTGCAGCAGTTCAAGGACGACTACGACAAGAACCAGCCGATCTGGCGCATCCTGCCCGAATTCGCCGCCGCCAATCCGCGCTACGAGAAGGTGGGACTGTACGACCTGTGCCTGCAGATCCACAGCTTCTACAAGTCGCGCGACGTCGCCCGCCTGACCACCGAGATGTATCTGTCCGACATGCAGCCGGCGATGAAGCCGTCGGATGCGTTCGCGCAAATGGCGCACCGCGAAATCGACCGCGTGCCAATCGACGAGCTGGAAGGCCGCATCACCTCGATCCTGCTGACGCCCTACCCGCCCGGCATCCCGCTCTTGATCCCGGGCGAGCGCTTCAACAAGACCATCGTCGACTACCTGAAATTCGCGCGTGACTTCAACGAGCGCTTCCCGGGCTTCGAGACCGACGTGCATGGGCTGGTGAAGCGGGAAGTCGATGGCCGACGCGGTTATTTCGTGGATTGCGTGCGGCAGTAGCGGGGCTTGCGTCTCCCGGCGGCGGCCGCTAGGCGCCGCGCCGGAGCGGAGCTTGTATGAAAATGGGCACCCTTGCGGTGCCCATTTTTTTTGTTGCGCTGCCTGCGCCAATGCGATCTTGCGACCTATTTTTCCGATCCGACTTACCGATACTTGAATTCCGTCGATCTGCAGGCGTCAGCGTGCCCTTTGGCGCAAATGGTTTCCCGCTCTGCACTCCGCCCCATCGTAGGTGGATGGATGATTACAGACTTATCCACCACTACACAGTGGCCCATGGAAATATTGTCTTTCTTTTAAGCAAGTAGTATTGTTGTGTATCTGTAGGCCTTCGTGTTACTTCGACGGGACGTTAGAGCGAAGGACTAGTACGGCCAGAAGCGGTCGGTCAAATCGTGGCATCAACGTGGCCCATTCGCGCGGGCATTATGTTTCCACTTAATTAAAGTTAGGCGAAAGCCCATGCATCAGCAGATTCCGCAATTCGCACTAGGGCTTAAATGCACAAAGTGTCATTGCCCGATCGTTAACCTCGATGATCAGCAGTTTCTCTGGTATTTGAAGGGAAAGGGGCTCTTGTGCTTTCAGTGTAAGACAGAATTGAATTTATTTAAAATCATTGCGGATTGCATAGAAGAAAATTTCTTTTTAAATGACGTTTTCGCATTTGTTGGCGCAAAAAAGGCAATCTTTGACATCAAGTTAGATCCCGGTCAGCCCACTGTGTTGACCTTTGAAGAATACGGAATCCCAAAGGGCTCGAGAATTCTTCACATCAATTACACGCCCCAAGGCCTTGCGCTGTTTCCTCTTGAATTTCATGGCAATTCCCCATACAGGGGAGTGCCACGAGATTCCGTCGTTCTATATCCAGCAAGGTTTGTCGGAAAAACAGAAACGTCTACTCAAGTCAACGTGATGATCACGTGGGTAGAAAGTGGGTCATTAGAGGATGTCTCGCTTAAATCCCTAGTGGATGCATTCGAAGAGTATTCCCGTGGAGAACTTGGAACCTGTATCGTTCCGGCTAATACGGCAGTCGAATTCGACGTGATGCGGTATACAGAAACGGCATTAGAAGAGGTGAGCTCAAGAAACAATATAAAAGAGTTTTTTAAGAGCGGCATAAGCTTTGTTCCAACACTGAAGGTGATAATTCCACTACTCGCTCGGCTTAAAGGATTTCCTACCATGCCAGAAGAATTGTTCACCTCGCTGGTGCAGCTGGCAGTGTTACGGAATCAAATTGCACATACTGGAAAAACAAAAACACCTCTTTTGAAAAAGCAGGTCGTGATCTGCCTTACTGGCGTGGTCCTTGGTAAATGGTATGTCAAGGAGTTACAAAAAACCTAACAATGGGTTGCACAGCGACCGGTTTTTTCCGCCGCTCTCGGCTCCAAACCGGCGCGTGAGCCGCAACGTTAGCTTTCCTCGAACGTCTACTTTTCAATTTGCCAATCGTCTCCTTTGAATTGGTTCCAGCCGTTCATTGAACAGAAAGAACAACTATCCATTGCCCAGATTTGTCAGATTCGGGGACGTATCCTGAACTCGAATGCTCGGCCCTGCAGCTGGCAAAAACAAGAGTATGGTCTGAAAATAACCGATTGGCAGTCGGAGCATTGATATATAGATGGAGTATATAAAGCTGCTACGTTAAGCCGCTGCGCTAGTGAATCCGGGCATTCTCGCCCCCCTTTCTGGAGAAGATCAGATGACCTCCACCTCTGCCCTAGTCTTGACTGCCCTGATCGCCTGGACACTGCTGCTCCTGATCCTGATGGAAGCGCTGCGCGCGCGCCTGGTGCTTAGCGGCCGCGTCGCCGCCAATGCCTTCGCGCCGGACAATGCCGGCCTGTCGCCCTTCATGCAGCGGCTGGCGCGCGCCCACGCCAATTGCCTGGAGGGCTTGCCGATCTTCGGTGGCTTGCTGGTGGTCGCGCTACTTACCGGCAAGACGGGCCTCACCGATCCGCTCGCGCCCTGGCTGCTCGCGGCCCGGCTCGCGCAGTCGCTGATCCATCTGGCGTCCACCAGCGTGGCGGCGGTCAACCTGCGCTTCGCCGCCTTCGCGGTCCAGCTCGGGATTGCCGCCTACTGGTCGTATCTGCTACTGACGCGATAGACCGGTGAGCGGCCGCGCCACGGCGTTGTGGTTCGCATTTGCCATGAAACCCGCAGGAGCATCCCAATGAGTCGCTCCACACCTCCGCTCTCCGCAGCGCAGAGC
>JBATWJ010000198.1:0-1569 GCA_049672545.1 Burkholderiaceae bacterium | reverse complement strand
CGAAGAACACGATGCCGAAGGTCAGCGCGAACCAGCCCAGCGCCAGCGCCAGCGTCAGGCGTCGTGCGCGCCGCCAGTAGCGGCGCTGGCGCGCCTCGATGCCGGAAGAAGGAGGGGCGCCCATGTCAGCCGATGTCGTCGATGAAGGCGCTCGGCTGGCTGCGGCGCAGCGTCACGCGGAACAGGCAGCCGGGCAGCTTCGGGTCGGGGCAGTGCGGATTGCTGAAGACGTCGATTTCGGCGTCGTGCTGCTGGGCAATCTCGCGCACGATCGCCAGGCCCAGGCCGCTGCCCTCGACGTTATTGCCGAGAATGCGGTAGAAGCGCTCGAACACGTGGCGGCGCTCGGCCGGCGGGATGCCGACGCCGGTATCCTCGATCTCCAGGATCGCCAGATCGCCTTCGTCGTTGCTGCGCACCCGCACCGTGACGTGGCCGTGCGCCGGCGTGTAGTGCAGCGCGTTGTCGATCAGGTTGTTCAGCAGTTCGCGCAGCAGCGTCGCGTCGCCCAGCACCGTGACCGCATGGCCGGGCTGTTCGAAGCCGAGGTCGATGGCGCGCGCGAACGACGCCTGCACCCATTCCTGCACCACGCCGCGCGCCAGGTCCGACAGTTCGACCGGCGCCAGCGGCCGCGCCTGCGGCGCGCGGTTCTCGGCGTGCGCCAGCGCCAGCAGCTGGTTCACCAGCCGGGTCGCGGTTTCCGAGCTTTTCGACAGCTGTTCCAGCGAGCGCTGGATTTCCTGCCGGCTGTGCTGGCGCAGCGCCAGTTCCGACTGCATGCGCATGCCGGCCAACGGCGTCTTCATCTGGTGCGCGGCGTCGGCGACGAAGCGCTTTTGCATCTGGATCGTCTGCGACAGCCGCTCCAGCATGTCGTTCAGCGAACGCACCAGCGGCGAGATTTCCTCCGGTACCTGGCCCGACTCGATCGGCGACAGGTCGTCCGGACGGCGCTCGCGGATCCGCTGCTGCAGCTCGGCCAGCGGCGACAGTCCGCGCGACAGCGCGAACCAGACCAGCGCCAGCGCCAGCGGCAGGATCACGAATTCGGGCAGGATCACGCCCTTGATGATCTGGTTCGACAGCTGCGCGCGCTTGTCCAGCGTTTCGCCGACCTGCACCAGCGCCAGGCGCGGCTCGGTATTGGGGGTGACCGGATGGCGTCCGGGCGGGCGCAGGTTCAGGTACAGGTAGGCGACGCGCACCTCGCTGCCGCGCAGGTAGTCGTAGCGGAACTGCACCGACCACGGCTGCACCGCCTCGGCGCGGGGCGGGATCGGCAGGTCGCGGTCGCCGGCGACGAATTCATCGGCCGCGCCGCTGACCTGGAAATAGACGTTGTCGATGTCGTCGGCGCGCAGGATGCCCTCGGCCGCCTGCGACAGCGCCAGGAGCGGCCGGCCGTCGGCTTCCCGGACCTGCTGCGCCAGCACCATCACGCGGTCTTCCAGCGCGCGGTCGAACGGCTGGTTGGCAATGGTCTTGGCCGCCAGGTAGGTGACGCCGATCGACAGCGGCCACAGCAGCAGCAGCGGCACCAGCATCCAGTCGAGGATTTCGCCGAAC
>JBATWJ010000197.1:0-2841 GCA_049672545.1 Burkholderiaceae bacterium | reverse complement strand
GTCGCGGGCCGGCCGCGATGCCGGGATTGCCACGCCGCCGTTCGCGCGGATAGGCGCGGCCGATTTCGGATTGCGGGAAATCACGGCAGCGGTTATAATTTCCGAGTTAACAAGGGCCGTGCCTGTGTTTCAAGGGCGGCCTTCATAAGAAAGATGGGCGGATGCCCATTTTTTTTTTGTTAAGCATTTTGCGATGGCGGTTCCGGTTGCCGGCCGGGCATGCCGTGTCTTTTGACGGTGGCGGAGAGTAATGCTGGAGTTGATTGAAAAAACGCTGGCCGGCATGGGATACGAGCTGGTCGATTTCGAGCGCGGAGCGCATGGCTTGCTGCGCGTGTACATCGATTTCGCGCCGGAGCATGTCGCGCGCGGCGCGATCACGCTGGATGATTGCGAGAAGGTGACGCACCAGCTGCTGCACGTGTTGACGGTGGAAAACGTGCCTTACGAGCGGCTTGAGGTTTCGTCGCCCGGACTCGACCGGCCGCTGAAAAAAGTCGCCGATTACCTGCGCTTTGCAGGCCAGGAGGCGGTTGTTAAACTACGTGTTCCCATGCCGCAGGCGGCGCGCCGCAAGACGTTCCAGGGCATTTTGTGCGTCCCCGAAGGCGAGCGCCTGGCACTGGAATTCGACGGGAGCGAGGGCCCGGCGAAACTGGAGTTTACGCTCGCGGATGTGGACAAGGCACGCTTGGTGCCGCAAGTGAAATTTAGGAGTCGCAAAGCATGAGTCGCGAAATTCTGCTGTTGGTCGATGCGCTGGCGCGCGAAAAAAACGTCGACAAGGACGTCGTTTTTGGAGCGCTGGAGCAGGCGCTTGCGCAGGCCACCAAAAAGCGCTACGAGGGAGATGCCGACATCCGTGTCGAGATCGACCGCGAAACCGGCGAGTTCGAGTCGTTCCGCCGCTGGCGCGTGGTGCCGGATGAGGCCGGCCTGCAGATGCCGGACCAGGAGATGCTGCATTTCGAGGCGCGCGAGCGCGATCCCGACATCGAGGTCGACAGTTATATCGAGGATCCGATCGAATCGGTCGAACTCGGCCGCCGCTTCGCGCAGGACACCAAGCAGGTGGTGCTGCAGCGCATCCGCGACGCCGAGCGCGAACAGATCCTGGCCGATTTCCTCGAGCGCGGCGATGCGCTGGTGACCGGCACCATCAAGCGCATGGAGCGCGGCGATGCGATCGTCGAATCCGGCAAGATCGAGGCGCGTCTGCCGCGTGACCAGATGATCCCGAAGGAAAATCTGCGCATCGGCGACCGCGTGCGTGCGTTCATCCTGCGCATCGACCGCAATGCGCGCGGACCGCAGGTGATCTTGTCGCGTACCGCGCCGGAATTCATCATGAAGCTGTTCGAGCTGGAAGTGCCGGAGATCGAGCAGGGCCTGCTGGAAATCAAGTCGGCCGCGCGCGACCCCGGCGTGCGCGCCAAGATCGCGGTGTTCACCAACGACCGTCGCATTGATCCGATCGGCACCTGCGTCGGTATGCGCGGTTCGCGCGTGCAGGCGGTCACCGGCGAGCTGGGCGGTGAGCGGGTCGACATCGTGCTGTGGTCGGAAGACCCGGCGCAGTTCGTGATCGGCGCGCTGGCACCGGCCAACGTGTCGTCGATCGTGGTCGACGAAGACAAGCACGCGATGGACGTCGTGGTCGATGAGGAAAACCTGGCCATCTCGATCGGCCGCGGCGGCCAGAACGTACGGCTGGCGTCGGAGCTGACCGGCTGGCAGATCAACATCATGACTGCCGAGGAATCGGCCGACAAGATGGCGCTGGAAACGGCGGCGACCCGCGCGCTGTTCATGGAAAAGCTGGATGTCGACCAGGAAGTCGCTGACATCCTGGCCGAGGAAGGTTTTTCCAGCCTGGAAGAGATCGCCTATGTGCCGATCAACGAGATGCTGGAAATCGAGTCCTTCGACGAGGAAACGGTCAACGAATTGCGCACCCGCGCGCGTGACGCGCTGCTGACCGAGGCGATCGCGTCGGAAGAAGGGCTGGACGGCATGGAAGATGCGCTCGCCAACCTGGATGGCATCGACCGCAGCACCGCCGGCAAGCTTGGATTGGCCGGCATCAAGACGCTGGATGCGTTTGCCGGCCTCGCCTACGACGAGTTCGGCGCGATCCTGGCGCTGCCGACAGATCGCGCGCGCGCGCTGATCGAAAGCGGATTTGAAGACGTGACCGACGATGAAATGAGGCTCATCGATGCCAAATACGATGAGCATGCCAAGGCCCTGCAGGCGGCGGCATGGAATCTGACCGAAGCCAGGTGATCAGGAGCATTCCCGTTATCGTCTGCCGCCACATAGAAAAGAGGACTGAATGGCGAGTAACAATGTAGCCCAATTTGCCACCGAGCTGAAAATGCCGGCCGATCTTCTGCTCAAGCAGTTGCGCTCTGCCGGTGTCGACAAGCAGTCGGAGGCGGACCCCTTGTCGAAGCAGGACAAGGACAAGCTGCTCGAGCATCTGCGGCGTGCGCATGGTGCCGGAGGCGATGGCGAAAAGAAGAAGATCACCCTGACCCGCAAGGAAACCAGCGAAATCAAGCAGGCCGACGCCACAGGCAAGTCGCGCACGATCCAGGTCGAGGTGCGCAAGAAGCGCACCTTCATCAAGCGCGACGAACCGATTGCCGAGGAAGCGCCGGCGGTCGCTGCTGCGCCGGTGATCGATGAGGCGGAGCAGGAGCGGCGCGCCGGGGAGGCACGCCGCCAGGCGGAACTGATCGCGCGCCAGGAAGCCGACCTGCGCGAAAAGCAGGAGCGGCTGGCGAAGCTGGAAGCCGAGAAGCAGGCGCAGGCCGAGGCGATGGCGCAGGCCGAGAT
>JBATWJ010000196.1:0-1776 GCA_049672545.1 Burkholderiaceae bacterium | reverse complement strand
GAATACCCACAAGGAATCGACCGTCAACTATGAGGTCGACAAGACCATCCGCTACGTGCAGCAGCCGATGGGCGGCGTCAAACGGCTGTCGGTGGCGGTGGTGGTCAACTACAAGCGCGAGCTGGACGCCGACGGCAAGCTGGTCAGTCGGCCGCTGACCGATGCCGAAAAGGCCCAGATCACCGACCTGGTGAAAGAAGCGATGGGCTACAACAAGGATCGCGGCGACACGCTGAACGTGGTCAACAGCCCGTTCGCCGGCGCCGAAAAGGAAGCCGAGCCGGAAATCCCGCTGTGGAAGCGGCCGGAATCGCTGGAGCTGGCCAAGCAGGCCGGCAAGTATCTGCTGGCAGGCATCGTGCTGCTGTACCTGTTCTTCGGCTATCTGCGGCCGACCCTGAAGAAGATCGCCAGTCCGCAGCCGGCGGCGCTGCCGGCGCCGGACGACGAAGCGGCGGTGGTGCGGATCTCGGCGCAGGCGACGCCGGTGGACGCCGAGCCGGCCCCGCGCATCTATCAGAGCAATCTCGACCTCGCGCGCAGCATGGCGCGGGACGATCCGAAAGTGGTGGCCAACGTGGTCAAGAACTGGGTGAACGCGAATGAGTGAACTGGGCGTGCAGAAAGGCGCCATCCTGATGCTGGCGCTGGGTGAGGACGAGGCGGCCGAGGTGATGAAATACCTCGGCCCGCGCGAAGTGCAGAAACTCGGCGCCGCGATGTCCGTCATGAAGGGGGTGGCCAACGAAGACCTGCAGGTGGTGCTGCAGGAATTCCGCACCGAGACCGAGCTGCAGACCTCGCTCGGGCTGGACTCCGACGAATACATCCGCACCGTGCTGACCAAGGCGCTCGGCAGCGACAAGGCATCGTCGCTGTTGAACCGCATCCTCGGCGGGCGCGACGCCTCCGGCATCGAAAGCCTGAAGTGGATGGACGCGCAATCGGTGGCCGAACTGATCCGCAACGAGCACCCGCAGATCATCGCCACCATCCTGGTCCACCTGGAGCGCTACCACGCCTGCGAAGTGCTGGACCAGTTCACCGAGCGCTTGCGCAACGACGTCGTGCTGCGCATCGCCACGCTGGACGGCGTGCAGCCGGCCGCGCTGCGCGAGCTCAACGAAGTGTTGACCAAGCTGTTGTCCGGCAACGAGAACCTGAAGAAGAAGCCGATGGGCGGCATCCGCGCCGCCGCCGAGATCCTCAACTTCCTGTCCGGCGAAAACGAAGCGTCGGTGATGGAAAATCTGAAGGCCTACGACGCCGCCATGGCGCAGCGGATCATGGACGAGATGTTCGTGTTCGACAACATCATGGACATCGACGACCGCGGCATCCAGACCATCCTGCGCGAGGTGCAGTCGGAATCGCTGATCATCGCGTTGAAGGGCGCGCCGCAGGAACTGCGCGAAAAAATCTTCAAGAACATGTCGCAGCGGGCCGCCGAAATGATGCGCGAAGACCTCGAGTCGAAAGGCCCGGTGCGGCTGTCCGAAGTCGAGGCGCAGCAGAAGGAAATCCTGCAGATCGTGCGCCGCCTGGCCGACGAAGGCCAGGTGATGCTGGGCGCCAAGGGAGACGACGCCTATGTCTAGCGCGGTGATCCCGAAGGAGCAGATGTCCGCCTTCCAGCGCTGGGAACTGGCGTCGTTCAACGAGCGCCCGGCGGCGCCCGAACCGGCCCGCCCCGGCATCGAGGAAATCGCCGCCATCCGCGAGGCGGCGCGTGTCCGCGGTCACGAGGAAGGCCGTGCCGACGGTTTTGCCGAGGGC
>JBATWJ010000195.1:0-3449 GCA_049672545.1 Burkholderiaceae bacterium | reverse complement strand
AAGGTCAGCCGCATCGCCGGCGTGTCGATGCGGTCCAGCTTGCCCGACAGCAGCCGCAGCGGCTGGTCCGCGATCCGGTACAGCGCGAAGCGGATGCTGGACGATCCGCCGTTGATCGCCAGTATCTGTTGTTCCCGCCCTTCCGGCCCGCTCGCCACCGCCGTCTCCGTCTAGGCGGCCGCAGCGTTCGGTGCCGCCAGCGCCGCGCCGACGATTGCCTTCGCCTCGTCGACGATGCGCCGCAGATGGCCGGCGCCGCGAAAGCTCTCGGCGTAGATCTTGTAGATATCTTCGGTGCCGGACGGGCGCGCCGCAAACCAGCCGCCGGCGGCAATCACCTTGACGCCGCCGAACGGCGCGCCGTTGGATGGTGCATGGGTCAGCACGCTGTCGATCGGTTCGCCCGCCAGTTCGCGCGCCAGCACCTGCGACGGCGAGAAATTCGCCAGCGCCCGCTTCTGTTCGGGCGTCGCCACCGCCTCGAAGCGCTGATAGTCGGGCGTGCCGAATTCCGCCGCCAGCGCCGCATAGGCTTCGCCGGGGTCGCGCTGCAGGCGTGCAGTGATTTCCGCCGCCAGCAGCGCCGGCGCGATACCGTCCTTGTCGGTACTCCATGGAGTGCCGTCGCGGCGCAGGAAGGCGGCGCCGGCGCTCTCTTCGCCGGCGAAGCCGAGCGTGCCGTCGAACAGGCCGTCGACGAACCACTTGAAGCCGACCGGCAGTTCCGCCAGCCGCCGCCCGAGCCGGGCGGCGATGAAATCGATCATGCGGCTGCTGACCACGGTCTTGCCGACGGCAGCGGCTGCCGGCCAGCCGGGACGGTGCCGAAACAGGTAGTCGATCATCACCGCCAGGTAATGGTTGGACGGCAGCAGGCCGGCGCCCGGCGTGACGATGCCGTGCCGGTCGTGGTCGGTATCGCAGGCGAAGGCGACGTCGAAGCGGTCGCGGATCGCCAGCAGCCGCTGCATCGCGTGCGCCGAGGACGGGTCCATCCGGATCCGCCCGTCCCAGTCGACCGTCATGAAGCCGAACGCCGGGTCGACCTCGGCGCTCACCGGCGTCAGGTCGAGCCGGTGGCGCTCGGCGATGCGCGCCCAGTAATGAACACCGGCGCCGCCCAGCGGATCGACGCCCATGCGGATGCCGGCACCGCGGATCGCATCCATGTCGATCACGCTGTCCAGGTCGTCGACGTAGGCGCCGAGGAAATCGTGCCGCTGCGTGCTGGCGGCGGCCAGCGCCCGCCCGAACGGCATTCGCTTGATCGCGCTGCCGCCGTCCGCCAGCAGCTGGTTGGCGCGCGTCTCGATCCAGCGCGTGGCGGCGGCGTCGGCCGGTCCGCCGTTGGCGCCGTTGTACTTGAAGCCGCCGTTGTCCGGCGGATTGTGCGACGGCGTCACCACGATGCCGTCGGCCAGCCCGCGCCGGCGGCCGCGGTTGTGGCACAGGATCGCGTGCGACACCGCCGGCGTCGGCGTGTATTTGCCGTCGGCGGCGATCATGGTCTGCACGCCATTGCCGGCCAGCACTTCCAGCGCGCTGGCGAAGGCCGGCTCCGACAGCGCATGGGTGTCGATGCCGAGAAACAGCGGGCCGTCGATGTTGCGCTGCCGCCGGTATTCGCAGATCGCCTGCGTGATTGCCAGCACGTGCGCTTCGTTGAAGTTCCGCTCGAACGACGAGCCGCGATGGCCGGAGGTGCCGAAGGCTACGCGCTGCGCCGGCAGCGCCGGGTCGGGCGCATCCGAGTAGTAGTGCGCCACCAGCTGCGGCACGTCGACCAGCAGCGCCGGCGGCGCCGGGCGGCCGGCCAGCGGATGGATGTCCTGTCCGGCTCCGTCAGTCGGCATACTGTCGTTCTGCATGTTTCCTCCCGGTTGAAATCGCGGCCGTTTCATGCCGGCCTTTCCTTGTGCTGCCGGCGATAGCGGCGGATCAGCGCATTGGTCGAACTGTCGTGCGCCAGCAGCGGCTCGTTGGCGCTGGTCAACTCCGGCATCATCTGCTGCGCCAGGCTCTTGCCCAGCTCGACGCCCCACTGGTCGAAAGAATCGATGTCCCAGATCGCGCCTTGGGTGAACACGCTGTGTTCGTACAGCGCCACCAGCGCGCCCAGTGTCTGGGGTGTCAGCCGCGGCGCCAGGATCATGTTGCTGGGCCGGTTGCCCTCGACGATGCGGTGCGGCAGCAGCCGCGCCGGCGCGCCTTCGGCGCGCGCTTCCTCGGCGCTCTTGCCGAAAGCCAGCGCCTCGGCCTGCGCGAACAGGTTGGCCATCAGCAGGTCGTGTTGCACGCCGGAACCGTCGAGCGGCTGGCAAAAGCCGATCAGATCGCATGGCACCGCGCGCGTGCCCTGGTGCAGCATTTGGTAGAACGAATGTTGGCCGTTGGTGCCCGGCTCGCCCCAATACACCGGCGCCGTATGGCAGCCGACCGGCCGCCCGTCCTGCGTCACGCGCTTGCCGTTGCTTTCCATCGCCAGTTGCTGCAGATAGGCCGGAAAGCGCTTCAGGTAATGCGCGTACGGCAGCACCGCCACCGTCGGCAGGTCGAGAAAATTGTTGTTCCACAGTGCCAAGAGGCCCATCAGCACCGGCAGGTTGTGTTCGAACGGCGCCTGGTGGAAATGCGCGTCCATCCCGCGCATGCCGTCCAGCATTGCCTGGAAGTTGGCCGGTCCGATGGCGATCATCGTCGACAGGCCGATCGCCGAATCCATCGAATAGCGGCCGCCGACCCAGTCCCAGAAGCCGAACATGCGCTCGCGGTCGATGCCGAATTCGGCCACCGCGTCGGCATTCGACGACACCGCGACGAAATGGCGCGCCACCGCCTGCCGGTCGCCCAGCCGCTCCAGGCACCAGGCGCGCGCGGCGCGGGCATTGGTCAGCGTCTCCAGCGTGCCGAAGGTCTTGGAGCAGACGATGAACAGCGTCTCGCCGGCGTCCAACCCGCGTAGCGCTTCGGCCAGGTCGGCGCCATCGACGTTCGACACGAAGCGGAAGTCGAGTTCGCGCGCGCTGTAGTGGCGCAGCGCCTCGTAGGCCATCACCGGCCCGAGATCGGAACCGCCGATGCCGATGTTGACGATATGGCGGATCGCCTTGCCGCCGTGGCCGCGCCATTCGCCGCAGCGCACCTGCTCGCTGAACTCAGCCATGCGTTGCAGCACCTGATGCACCCGCGGCACGACATCGACGCCGTCGACCATGATGTGCTGGCCGACCGGCGCGCGCAGCGCCACATGCAGCGCCGGCCGATGCTCGGTGGTATTGATTTTTTCGCCGGCGAACATGGCGTCGATCCGCTGCCGCAGGCGGCATTCGGCCGCCAGCTGCAGCAGCAGGCGCAACGTCTCGGCGGTAATGCGCTGCTTCGAATAGTCGAGGTACAGGCCGGCCGCCTCGGCTGCGAAGCGCTCGCCGCGCCCCGGATCGTCGCCGAAC
>JBATWJ010000194.1:0-3361 GCA_049672545.1 Burkholderiaceae bacterium | reverse complement strand
CGGCCCGATCAACGCATGGATGTGGCCACGCTCAACCTGCAGGTTCACGTCGTCCACCGCCGTGAATCCCTTGAATTCCTTGCTCAAATGCTGCGTCTCCAGGATGACATCGGTCATCGGGGCTCCTCCGCGTGGACGTATATTCGTTATTTGTCGTGCTTATAGTTATTTTCCTATGGTACACAGGGTGTTTGAAACAGGACAATACGTATAAATACTATCGGTTCTCCGGTATTCGGCAAACATTATTCGGTGCGGCGCTGCGTGCGGATCAATGCCGCCGCCTTTTCCGCGATCATCACGGTCGGCGAATTGGTGTTGCCGGAGGTGATGGTCGGCATCACCGACGCGTCCACCACGCGCAGGCCGGCCACGCCGTTGACCCGCAATGCGCTGTCGACCACCGCCAGCGGATCGCCGGTGCGCCCCATCCGGCAGGTGCCGACCGGATGGAAGATGGTGGTGCCGATATCGCCGGCGGCGCGCACCAGCTCTTCCTCGCTGCGGAATTGCGGCCCGGGCATGAATTCTTCCGGTGCATATTTCCGCATCGCCGGCGCCGCCACGATCTTGCGCGTCAGCGTCAGCGAATCGACCGCCACCTTGCGGTCCTCCTTGGTCGACAGGTAATTGGTGGTGATCTTCGGTGCCACCTGCGAGTCGGCGGCAGCGATGCGCACGTGCCCGCGCGAACTCGGCCGCAGGTTGCAGACACTGGCGGTGAAAGCGGGGAACGGATGCAGCGGATCGCCGAACTTGTCCAGCGACAGCGGCTGGACGTGATATTCCAGGTTGGCTGTCGGCTGCGCCGGATCGGAGCGCGCGAACGCGCCCAGCTGCGATGGCGCCATCGCCATCGGGCCGCTCTGCAGCAGCGCGTATTGCAGGCCGATGCGCACCTTGCCATGCCAGCGCGCGGCCATCATGTTCAGGGTCGGCGCATTCTTCACCTTGAAGGCCATGCGGATCTGCAAATGGTCCTGCAGGTTTTCACCGACGCCGGGCGCATCCAGCAGCACCGGCACGCCATGCTGCCGCAACAGCGCCGCCGGGCCGATGCCGGAGACCTGCAGGATTTGCGGCGAGCCGATGGCGCCGGCCGACAGGATGGTTTCACGCGCCGACTGGGCCTGCCACTGGCTGCCGTTGCCGACGAATTCGACGCCGCGGCACACCGGCCCGCGCTCGCCGTTTTCGATCATCAGCCGCCGCACGTGACACCCGGTCATCACCGTCAGGTTGCCGCGCCGCAGTGCCGGTTTCAGGAAAGCCTTGGCGGTATTCCAGCGGATGCCGCGCCGCTGATTGACTTCGAAATAGCCGCAGCCTTCATTGTCGCCGCGGTTGAAATCATCGACCTTCGGAATGCCGACTTCCGCCGCGGCGTCGCGGAACGCATCCAGGATGCGCCAGGACAGCCGCTGCTTCTCGACCCGCCATTCACCGCCGGCGCCGTGAAAATCATTGGCGCCGCCGTGGTGGTCTTCGCTCTTCTTGAACAGCGGCAGCACTTGGTCCCAGCGCCAGCTGTCGTCGCCGGTGGCCGCGGCCCAGGAATCGTAATTACCGGACTGGCCGCGCATGTAGATCATGCCGTTGATCGACGAGCTGCCGCCCAGCACCTTGCCGCGCGGATAGATCAGGCTGCGGCCGTTCAGGCCCGGATCCGCCTCGGTGCGGAAGCACCAGTCGGTGCGCGGATTGTTGATGCAGTACAGGTAGCCGACCGGAATGTGGATCCAGATGTAGTCGTCGCGCGCGCCGGCTTCCAGCAGCAGCACGCTGACGTCCGGGTCTTGCGTCAGCCGGTTCGCCAGCACGCAGCCGGCACTGCCGGCGCCGATGATGATGTAGTCGTAGTTGCCGGCGGATTGCATCGGCGTCTCCCGTGGGAATTGTCTGTTTTTGAATGTCACTGGACCCCGGCTTGCGCCGGGGTGACAGCGTTGTTTCCAGTCGCGCGAGTGCTCCTGGACATCGCTGTCACTTTGCCACCGGCATCGTGAATTCGGCGCCATGCGCGATGTGCTGCGGCCAGCGCTGCATGATCGACTTGTAGCGCGTGTAGAAGCGGATGCCTTCCTCGCCGTAAGCGTGGACGTCGCCGAACAGCGAGCGCTTCCAGCCGCCGAACGAATGCCAGGCCATCGGCACCGGAATCGGCACGTTGACGCCGATCATGCCGACTTCGATCTGCCGCGAAAATTCGCGCGCGGTGTGGCCGTCGGCCGTGAACAAGGACACGCCGTTGCCGAATTCATGGGCGTTGATCAATTCCACCGCCGCCGCCAGATCCGGCACGCGCACGATGCACAGCACCGGTCCGAAGATTTCTTCGCGATAGATCCGCATGTCCGGCGTCACATGGTCGAACAGGCTGCCGCCAATGAAGAAGCCCTGTTCGTGGCCCGGCACCTTCAGGCCGCGGCCGTCGACCAGCAGCTTGGCGCCGGCGCGCACACCGTCCTCGATGTAGCCTTCCACCTTGGCCTTGTGCGCGGACGACACCAGCGGCCCCATCTCGGCATCGGCTTCCATGCCGTTCTTCACCTTCAGCGCCTGGATGCGCGGGATCAGCGCCTCGACCAGCCGGTCGGCGACGCCGCCGACCGCCACCGCGACCGAGATCGCCATGCAGCGTTCGCCGGCCGAACCGTAGGCGGCGCCGATCAGCGCGTCGACCGCCTGCTGCAGGTCGGCGTCCGGCATCACCACCAGGTGGTTCTTGGCGCCGCCCAGCGCCTGTACCCGCGGCGGATACTTGCCGGCGCGCGCGCTGCCTTCGCGGTACACGTATTCGGCGATCGGCGTCGAGCCGACGAAGGACACCGCGTTGACGTCCGGATGGTGCAACAGCGCATCGACCGCCACCTTGTCGCCCTGCACCACGTTGAACACGCCATCCGGCAAGCCGGCCTTCTGGAACAGTTCGGCCAGCAGCAGCGATGCCGACGGATCGCGCTCGGACGGCTTCAGCACGAAGGTGTTGCCGGTGGCCAGCGCCAGCGGCGCCATCCACAGCGGCACCATCACCGGGAAGTTGAACGGCGTGATGCCGGCGGTCACGCCGAGCGGCTGGCGCAGGTTCCAGTTGTCGATGCCGCCGCCGATGTTGTCGGTGAACTCGGTCTTCAAAAGCTGCGGCACGCCGCAGGCGAATTCGACCACTTCGATGCCGCGCGTGACTTCGCCGCGGGCATCGGAAAACACCTTGCCATGCTCGCGCGTGATCGCTTCGGCCAGCGCATCGTGCTGCTGCTCCATCAAGTCCTTGAAGCGGAACAGGATGCGCGCACGCTTCAGCGGCGCCGTCGCCGCCCAGGCCGGCGCGGCCGCGGCAGCGGCCGCCACCGCCTGGTTC
>JBATWJ010000193.1:0-3095 GCA_049672545.1 Burkholderiaceae bacterium | reverse complement strand
GGCCCGGCGCGCGCGGCAGGCCGGGGCGGGCGGCGGCGCCGATGCTATGATCGCAGGCAATACTTTCGACCGCCGTGCCACCGATGAGCTTGCCCAACACCGTCCTGATCGTGATCGCGCTGATCGGCTGCAGCGCCTTCTTTTCGTGCGCCGAAATCTCGCTGGCGGCGGCGCGCAAGTTCAAGCTGCAATTGCTGGCTGACGGCGGCGACCGCAACGCCGCCCGCGTGCTGGCGCTGCAGGCGCAGCCCGGACATTTCTTCACGGTGGTGCAGATCGGGCTGAACGCGGTGGCGATCCTGGCCGGCATCCTGTCCGAAGCGGTGTTTTCGCCGCATTTCGAAGCCTTGCTGCGCTACCTGCCGGCCAGTGCGTTACCGCCTGAAGGCACCGCGCCGGTGCTGTCGTTCTTGCTGATGACCTCGCTGTTCATCCTGATCGCCGACCTGATCCCGAAGCGGCTGGCGATGATCGCGCCGGAGCGAGTGGCGCTGGCGACGGTGACGCCGATGCTGTTCTTGCTGCGCGCGTTCAAGCCGCTGGTGCTGGTGTTCAATGGCGCCGCCGACCTGCTGATGCGGGTGCTGAAGCTGCCGACCGTGCGCACCGAAGACATCACCGCCGACGACATCTTCGCGATGATGGATGCCGGCGCCTCCGCCGGCGTGCTGCAGAAGCAGGAGCATCACCTGATCGAGAACGTGCTGGAGCTGGAGTCGCGCACCGTCAGCGTGTCGATGACGCAGCGCGAGGACATCGTCTACTTCTCGCTGCAGGAAAGCGAGGGCAGCATCAAGCGCAAGATCGCCGAGCAGCCGCACACCTCCTACCTGGTCTGCAACGACGAGGTCGACAGCGTGCTTGGCTACGTCGACGCCAAGGACATCCTGATGCACCTGCTGAACGGCAAGACGATTTCGCTGACGTCCGAACTGATGCTGCACAAGGTGCTGGCGATTCCGGAAACGCTGACGCTGTCCGAGGTGCTGGACCGCTTCAAGGGCACGCGCGAGGATTTCGCGGTGGTGCTGAACGAATACGCGCGGGTGGTCGGCGTGATCACGCTGAACGACGTGATGGCGACCCTGATGGGCGATATCGCCGCGCCGTCGGCGGAAGACCAGATCGTGCGGCGCGACGGCAATTCCTGGCTGATCGACGGCGTCACGCCGGTGCACGACGTGCAGCGCGTGCTCGACATCGCCGATTTCCCCGACCGCGAAAACTACGAGACCATCGCCGGCTTCATGATGTACCAGCTGCGCAAGATCCCCAAGCGCACCGACTGCGTGCAGCATGGCGGCTACAAGTTCGAAGTGGTCGACATCGACAACTACCGGATCGACCAGTTGCTGGTGACGAAGAGCGACGAACCGGCGCTGCCGTAACCGGGCCGAATCGGTTCTAGCCGGCGCTCGCTTCGACGCGGTTGCGCCCACCCTGCTTGGCACGGTACAGCGCGGCGTCAGCGCGCGCGAAGAAGGCCGCCAGCGGCTCCTCCGGCACGTATTCGGCAGTCCCCATGCTGGCGCTGACCGCGACTTCGGCGTCGCCGAACCGAAGCGGCCGCGCCGCGATCGCCTGCCGCAGCTTTTCGGCGATCGTCAGTGCCTGCTGCTGCCGGCAATCCTTCAGCAACAGCAGGAATTCCTCGCCACCCCAGCGGCCGATGACGTCGTTGCCGCGCACCGTGGCCTGGATCAGCGCGGCGACCGCGCGGATCACCTGGTCGCCGGCAAGGTGGCCGAGACCGTCGTTGATGCGTTTGAACAGGTCGATGTCGATCAGGATCAGCGACATCGGCTGGCGGTTGCGCCGCGCCTCGCTGCGCGCCTGCTCGAAGATCAGTTCGAACGCCTGCCGGTTCAGCATGCCGGTCATGGCGTCGACCTGGGCCGCGGTTTCCAGCTGGCGGCGGAAGCGGTTCACCGCCAGCAGCGTCAGCGCCAGCACCAGCAGCGTCACCGCCGCGCTGATCGCCAGGTTGGCGACGAACACCCGCAGCAGCGGCTGCACCGCTTCGCTCTCGTTTTGCGACACCACCAGATACCAGCCCAGCTCCGGGATGAAGCGCGAATTGACCAGTACCTTGGCATGGCCTTGCGTGTATTCGAGCCGGGTCGGCTCGGTGCTGCGGTTCAGGATGCGGTCGGCGACGGTGGCCAGGCCGGGCAGCGTGTGGATCGAACCCTGCCGCCCCTGCGCGGTATTGCCGGCGGCGATCACGCGGCCGTCGGGTGCGACGAAATAGACGCTGCGGTGGAAGCGCTGCTGGATGTGGTCGATCACCTGCCCCATGCTGTCGAGCGTCAGGCCGACGCCGGTGGCGCCGATGAAGTTGCCGTGGTAGTCGAGCACGCGGTAGTTGACGAAGATGGTCACCGCGTCGTGGTTCGCCATGTCGTAGTCGACGTTGATTTCATACGGCTCGCGCATGTCGCGCACGCGGTAGAACCATTCGTCGCGCGGCTCTTGCGGATCGACCGCCTTCAGTGTGCCGCCGGCGTAATAGTATTTGCCGCTGCGATTGGAGACCAGGAAGCTGGTGACGGTGCCGTACTTGCGTTTGATCTCGCCGAGGTAGCGCACGATCGACTCGCTGTCCGTTTCACCGTGCAGCACCCAGTCGCGTACGAAAGTGTCCTGCGCCATCAGCGACGAAATGAAGGTCGGCCGCAGGATGTCCTTCTGGATCTCGGAATAGATGGTGTCGCCGGTCAGCGGCAGGCCGCGTTCGGCGATGTCGCGCCGGGTGGTGTCGCGCGAGACGATGTAGCCGGCGATGCTGGTGGTCAGAAAGCCCAGTACCAGAAGCACGCCGAGCCGGATCAACAGTCGGTGTCTTTTCCAGAAGGCGGCGAAGGACGGCATGGAAGGGATGGGCGGGTCCGGGCGGGCATGCCGGTGCGAAAGTGTGCCGAAAAAGCGGCCGCCGCGCAACGCACTTTGGTGCCGGCGCGTACGCCGCGCAACAGATGCTGCCTTGGCGATCTGCCGGCTAATCCAGCCGCAGCCCGAACTGCTGTTGCAGTCCGGCGCGGCCGGCGGCGCTGGTGCGCACCACGCGCGAACGGCGCTCGCGCTCGATCCAGCCG
>JBATWJ010000192.1:0-1605 GCA_049672545.1 Burkholderiaceae bacterium | reverse complement strand
CGGCTGCGGCATCGCCTGTTCCGGCATCCGGCGCCCGCCGGCTCCGCCGTCGATCGCCGCCATTCCCGCGCCCCTTCGCGGCGCCGCCCGGGGACCGAACCCCGTCTGCAACTGTTTTGGAAAGACTGAATGACCTCTCCCGAAATACCCGCCTTCGGCGTCCTGGTCGCCGATCCGCACGGCAACGTGCTGTGCGCCACCGGCTTCGCCAGCGACCCGGCGATCCAGAAAAGGCTGCTGCAGGGTCTGGCGAAGAAACGCCAGCAGGGGAGCGGACTGGTGGCGCTGGAAGGCCCGCTGCACCTGCTGGCGATCTTTCGCGTCACGCCCGACGCGATCGTGTTCCTGATCCATGCCGACAGCGGCGAATCGACGCTGTTCGACTTCATCGCCAGCGTCGATTTTGCCCATGCGATCTTCAGCTACTTCGTCAACAGCCCATACGAATCGATGGTGGTGGTGGACGACCAGGCCCGCATCAAGTTCGTGCCGCCGGTGCACGAGCAGTTCTTCGGCATCCGGCGCGGCGAGGGCATCGGCAAGCACGTCACCGAGGTCATCGAAAACACCAACTTGCACGAAGTGGTGCGCACCGGCAAGGCCGAAATCGGCAAGCTGCAGGAAATGGGCGGCGTCACGCGCGTGGTGGCGCGCATCCCGATCACCGAAAACGGCAAGGTGGTCGGCGCGGTCGGCCGCGTCATGTTCAAGGGCCCGGAAACGGTGCGCGAACTGAGCCGCGAAGTGACCAAGCTGCGCACCGAGGTCGAGTTCTACCGGCGCGAGCTGTCGGGCCTGAAGCGGCGCTCGTACAGCCTGGAGCAGATGGTCGGCAAGAGCGACGCGATCCGCCAGCTGAAGGCCGACATCATCAAGGTGGCGCCGCTGCAGGTGCCGGTATTGATCGTCGGCGAAAGCGGCACCGGCAAGGAGCTGGCGGCGCATGCGATGCATGGCCTGAGCCCGCGCAACGAAAACCAGATGGTGTTCGTCAACGCCGCCGCGCTGCCGTCCGGGCTGGTGGAAAGCGAACTGTTCGGCTATGAGGCCGGCGCCTTCACCGGCGCCGAGAAGAAGGGGCGCAAGGGCAAGTTCGAACTGGCCGACAAGAGTTCGCTGTTCTTCGACGAGATCGGCGACATGCCGCCGGAAATCCAGGTCAAGCTGCTGCGCGTGCTGGAGGACGGCATGTTCGAGCGGGTCGGCGGCGACCGCGCCCGCCATTCGGATTTCCGCCTGATCTGCGCCAGCAACCGCGACTTCCAGGGCATGATCAACGCTGGCGAATTCCGGCTCGACCTGTACTACCGCATCAGCGGCGTGACGATCCGCATGCCGAGCCTGCGCGAACGGCTGGAAGACATTCCGGATCTGGTCGACAACTTCCTGGCCGCCTTCGCCGCGCGCCAGCGCACCTCGGTCAACCGGGTCGATCCGCGCGTCTACGACTACCTGCGCGAACTGTCGTGGCCGGGCAACGTGCGGCAGCTGCTGCACGAAGTGGAAAAGGCAGCGATCTTCTGCGACGGCCCGGAAATCGGCATCGAGGATTTCCGGCCGCTGACTGCGATCGCCGCGCAGCGCAATCCGGCCGCCGTCGTCGCG
>JBATWJ010000191.1:0-10187 GCA_049672545.1 Burkholderiaceae bacterium | reverse complement strand
GAAGCACCGCCTTGCGCGCGGCAGTCGTGGCGGCAGTCCGCCGTCGTTTAATCCAGATGAATACAAAGGGCGTAATGTCGTCGAACGTGCGATCAACCGACTCAAGGATTTCCGCGCCGTCGCCACCCGCTACGACAAGCGCGGCCACAACTATCTTGCCGTTGTGACTGTCGCCACTATTGCGATCTGGCTCCTATGAGATCAGTCAGACAGACCCTAGAGGCGAACTGGAGCATGCGTGCCGCCGCCTTGCGCGCATCACCGACAAACTGTTGATCGAACCACGGCTCGACGTGCTGCGCGGCCTGGAAGGCGAGGCGGCACAGTCCTATTTCGCGGTGTTCGACCACTTGATTCGCGTCGAACATCCCGCGCTGCGTTTCGATGGCCGCAGCCGACGTCCGCCGCGCGATGCCGTTAATGCGCTGCTATCGTTTCTGTATACGCTGCTTACTCATGATTGTCGCTCGGCGCTGGAAAGCGTAGGTCTTGACCCAGCGGTCGGTTTCCTGCATCGGGACCGTCCCGGGCGACCGAGCTTGGCACTTGATCTGGCAGAAGAATTTCGCCCCATCCTGGCCGATCGAATGGTTTTGTCCTTGCTCAATCGCCGCCAGTTGAACGAGCGCGATTTTCGCCAGCTGGACAATGGAGCGGTATTGTTGTCCGATGGCGCACGCAAGACTGTGCTGATCGCGTATCAAGAGCGTAAGCGCGAAACCATGTTGCATGTATTTCTGAACGAGAAGGTGGAATTGGGACTGTTCCCGGCGATCCAGGCGCAGCTATTGGCGCGCCATTTGCGTGGAGACCTCGACGCCTATCCGTCATTCCTCTGGAAATAAGGATTTTAGCGATGATGGTGCTCGTCAGCTACGATGTCAGCACAACGACCTCCGCTGGTCAGGCGCGTCTGCGCAAGGTGGCCAAAGCTTGCCGAGACTATGGGCAGCGTGCCCAATATTCGGTGTTCGAGATTGAAGTAGAGCCAGCGCAGTGGGTAATGCTGCGTCAAAAATTATGCGATCTGATCGATCCTGAACACGACAGTCTACGCTTCTATTTTCTGGGTAATAGCTGGCGGCAAAAGATGGAGCATGTGGGTGCTAAACCGGTGCGGAATCTGAATGGCCCGCTGATTTTCTGATCCTTCAAGTGAAATGCGAACCTCAAGTGTCCTGATTTTTCCGGATACGTTCGCGGTCTCGTAACATCCTGATTTGATTCCTCATTTTTAAGAAGCTACTACTCCGCGAGTATTTACGCGCGGTCTTCCGTACTGGTTCGCGCTAGCAAGTTGATTTTCTTTTGTGCGGCAACGGGTTATATATACCGAGTCGCGCCCCGCAGGGGCGCGTGGATTGAAACGTCTGCCGCACCGCCGGCCTGTATCTGGTTACGTGTCGCGCCCCGCAGGGGCGCGTGGATTGAAACAGTTGCTCGCGGATATGCAGCGCGAGCGCCTGGATTGTCGCGCCCCGCAGGGGCGCGTGGATTGAAACAGTTCCTTGGTGAGCCAGGCGGACGCCTGGAAACGTCGCGCCCCGCAGGGGCGCGTGGATTGAAACACCGACAGCTTGCCGATCTCGAAAAAATCCTCGCGTCGCGCCCCGCAGGGGCGCGTGGATTGAAACAAATGCAAAAACCGCCAGAAGGCGGCTCTGTAGACGTCGCGCCCCGCAGGGGCGCGTGGATTGAAACAATCCCGGAAATATCGCGTTCTCTCTCATTCGTTTGTCGCGCCCCGCAGGGGCGCGTGGATTGAAACCCCAATGCAGGATCAGGTTCGGTCTTGATGGATAGTCGCGCCCCGCAGGGGCGCGTGGATTGAAACGGCGCGCGCCGATGCACAACTCGCGGCCGGCAATGTCGCGCCCCGCAGGGGCGCGTGGATTGAAACGTGTTTTCCTTCGCCATCACCGGGTACAGCTCCGGTCGCGCCCCGCAGGGGCGCGTGGATTGAAACGGGGCATACGACGCCGAGACAGGGAATCAACTGATGTCGCGCCCCGCAGGGGCGCGTGGATTGAAACCGCATCTATTGCCGGCCTGAGACTACGGCGCCGAAATGTCGCGCCCCGCAGGGGCGCGTGGATTGAAACGTACACGGCGATTCGCCGATGATGGCTTGGTGCGTCGCGCCCCGCAGGGGCGCGTGGATTGAAACATCTATTGCTCCTGTTCATGCGGCCTGCCGGGCCTGTCGCGCCCCGCAGGGGCGCGTGGATTGAAACTCGCGGCGCCTCTTTAATGTCCTGGCTCATTGGGTGTCGCGCCCCGCAGGGGCGCGTGGATTGAAACTACATCCGTCGCAGCAATCTTGCTGCGCTGGTCGGGTCGCGCCCCGCAGGGGCGCGTGGATTGAAACTTCGCACAGCCGCCGGATCATGGCTACCGCGACCCGTCGCGCCCCGCAGGGGCGCGTGGATTGAAACGGTTACGACTGCGGACACTCCGGCGACGCGCCGTCGTCGCGCCCCGCAGGGGCGCGTGGATTGAAACAACGAACGGCGGTGCCGGCGGCTCACTCACTCAAGTCGCGCCCCGCAGGGGCGCGTGGATTGAAACATGTTCGGGCGAGTTTTTTAGCATCGGAATCCAGTCGCGCCCCGCAGGGGCGCGTGGATTGAAACCGAGAAGGGCCGTCATACGCCCACCCTTGTCCGATAGTCGCGCCCCGCAGGGGCGCGTGGATTGAAACACAGATGCCATGGCTATGCCGCCTTCTTCCAGTGGTCGCGCCCCGCAGGGGCGCGTGGATTGAAACGCGTTGGCTGTAGCCGGCAGCCCGCATCTCCGCGAGTCGCGCCCCGCAGGGGCGCGTGGATTGAAACACGAACGCATAGCCGCTGCTGCCGAATGTCGTGGGTCGCGCCCCGCAGGGGCGCGTGGATTGAAACAGCAGCGCCCGCGTGCGCCTGCTGGATTTCCGCCGTCGCGCCCCGCAGGGGCGCGTGGATTGAAACTTTCTGGAATGGGCCGACGTCTGCGACGCCGATGGTCGCGCCCCGCAGGGGCGCGTGGATTGAAACTTCAGCGACGTCGGTGCCTGCAGCGGCGGCTTGGGTCGCGCCCCGCAGGGGCGCGTGGATTGAAACGGGCAGTAATACGGGTAGAGCGCTCGGATATGCTGTCGCGCCCCGCAGGGGCGAGTGGATTGAAACATCAGCGGCCAGCCGCGGATGTCGGATTTGGCGACGTCGCGCCCCGCAGGGGCGCGTGGATTGAAACTCGCCGGACACGCTGGACCTGATGTTGAGCGTCGTCGCGCCCCGCAGGGGCGCGTGGATTGAAACAGGCCGGGCGCATCTTGTCGGATGTGCGCAATCAGTAGTCGCGCCCCGCAGGGGCGCGTGGATTGAAACTGTCGGTGTATGTGAAGCTCAGCACGTAAATACCGTCGCGCCCCGCAGGGGCGCGTGGATTGAAACCAAATATGTCGGCGACTCCGAACACCGCATCCGGTCGCGCCCCGCAGGGGCGCGTGGATTGAAACACTAACTATCTCGTATCATATTTCGAGAATGACAAGTCGCGCCCCGCAGGGGCGCGTGGATTGAAACAATCGCCCGCTTCCGTGTCCCGCGCCAGCCGGGCGTCGCGCCCCGCAGGGGCGCGTGGATTGAAACTGCAGCTTCGACAGGTTTTCGACCGAGGCGCCAGGTCGCGCCCCGCAGGGGCGCGTGGATTGAAACCTTCGCCCACTGTTCGAATGCGCGCAGCAGCTTGACGTCGCGCCCCGCAGGGGCGCGTGGATTGAAACATCGATTCCGAGCCGCACGCCAGCGCCACCGCGGAGTCGCGCCCCGCAGGGGCGCGTGGATTGAAACCGCCAGGGTTTCGCCGATATGCTGAACGAAGGGGTCGCGCCCCGCAGGGGCGCGTGGATTGAAACCGCGACAACCCGTTTGAGCACTACAACAGATGGGGTCGCGCCCCGCAGGGGCGCGGGGATTGAAACTCTTGCTATACCTGCGGCAAGCCGATGCCGTTTCAGTCGCGCCCCGCAGGGGCGCGTGGATTGAAACATCAAGGCGTATCTCAAGCAAGGAGAGTAAACGATGTCACGTCCCGCAGGGGCGCGTGGATTGAGACTGTAATGATGTCGGACATCCGGGCGGCGGCCAGCTTCGTTGGCGTGAGAGCTGCTGCAATCGGGGTTACTGGCGCGTATAGTGGTTTAGCACGTCTTGCGTGTCGTCTTATCATTCGTTGATTCTTTTACAGGAAATCAATATGAGCCAATACCAGATCGCAGTCCTCGTCGGCAGCTTGCGCCGCGAATCCTTCAACCACAAGCTCGCTAATGCCGTCATCAAGCTGGCGCCACCGGAATTTTCGTTCAAGCAATTGCAGATCGACGATTTGCCGCTCTATAACCAGGACCAGGACGGCAGTCAGGCCGAGCCGGTCAAGCGCCTGAAGAGCGAGGTGGAGGCAGCGCAGGGCGTGCTGTTCGTTACCGCCGAATACAACCGCTCGATTCCCGGCGTGCTGAAGAATGCGATCGACAATGCGTCGCGCCCGTACGGCCAGAGCGCCTGGGCCGGCAAGCCGGCCGGCGTGCTGGGAATTTCGATCGGCGCCATCGGCACCGCGCTGGCCCAGCAGCATCTGCGTAACGTGCTGGCTTACCTCGACATGCCGACCATGGGCCAGCCGGAGGTCTTCCTGCAGATGAAGGACGGCCTGTTCGACGACGCCGGCAACATCGGCAACCCGGATACGAAGAAATTCCTGCAGGGCTGGATGGACAGCTACACCGCCTGGATCAGGAAGCACGCGCAGGCAGCCGGCTGAACCGGTATCGCGATTCCGGTGACGGCAGTCATGTCTTGCCGTCAGAAAAAATCCGGCGCGCGCCGCAGCTGTACAGCGGCTTGCGCATCTGGCAACAGCTAGTTACGATGCGAGTGGAGCGTCGGCGGTAGTTCGATCCGGCGTGGACATCAATTCAAGCGGGAGACACCATGCCGTTTCGCAAACTAGTCATCGCCGCCGTTCTCGCGGCCGGCGCCGTCTGCGCCATCCTGCCCGCCTCGGCGCAGCAGGTGATCAAGCTGTCCACCACCACCAGCACCGAGAATTCCGGTCTGCTGTCCTACCTGCTGCCGAAGTTCGAAAGCAAGACCAACAGCCGCGTGCACGTGATTTCGGTCGGCACCGGCAAGGCGCTGGAACTGGCCAAGAACGGCGACGTCGACGTCACGCTGGTGCATGCGCGCCCGTTGGAAGACAAGTTCGTTGCCGCCGGCTACGGTGTCAACCGGCGCGACGTGATGTACAACGACTTCATCATCGTCGGGCCCGAGTCCGACCCGGCCGGCATCAAGGGCAGCAAGGACGTGCTGGCGGCGATGAAGAAGATCGTCGCCAGCGGCGTCAAGTTCATCTCGCGCGGCGACAATTCCGGCACCGACGTGATGGAAAGAGGCTACTGGAAAGAGGTCGGTGTCCAGCCGCAGGGCAGCGCTTACGTGTCGGCCGGGCTCGGCATGGGCGAGGTGCTGAACATGGCGGCGCAGATGCAGGCCTATACGCTGACCGACCGCGCCACCTACATTTCGTACCGCGCCCGCACCGGCCTGGCGATCGCGGTGGAAGGCGACAAGCGCATGTTCAACCCGTACGGCATCATCGCCGTCAATCCCGAGCGTTACAAGGACATCAACTACAAGGGCGCGATGCAGCTGATCGAATGGATCACCTCGGACGAAGGGCAGCAGGCGATCGCCGGCTTCAAGGTTGATGGCCAGCAGCTGTTCTTCCCGTCCTACAAGGCGGCGCAGTAGCGGCGGAAGACGGTCCGTTTTCGCGTAAAATCCGGACGGTCGCGACGGCGCGTCCCCGCGGAATACGCGGTGGCGCGCCGTTCGCGCATTGTCCAGCCTCAACCTGAAGATCGACCCACATGAGCATCAAGTCCGACAAATGGATCCGCCGTATGGCGCTCGAGACCGGCATGATCGAGCCGTTCGAGGCCGGCCAGGTGCGTACGGCCAACGGCCACAAGATCGTCTCCTACGGCACGTCGTCGTACGGCTACGACATTCGCTGCGCCGACGAATTCAAGGTGTTCACCAACATCAACAGCACCATCGTCGACCCGAAGAACTTCGACGAAAAATCCTTCGTCGACATCAAGAGCGACGTCTGCATCATTCCGCCGAATTCCTTCGCGCTGGCGCGCACCGTCGAGTACTTCCGCATTCCGCGCAACGTGCTGACCATCTGCCTCGGCAAATCGACCTACGCGCGCTGCGGCATCATCGTCAACGTCACGCCGTTCGAGCCGGAATGGGAAGGCTACGTGACGCTGGAATTCTCCAACACTACGCCGCTGCCGGCCAAGATCTATGCCGGCGAGGGCTGCGCCCAGGTGCTGTTCTTTGAAAGCGACGAAGTCTGCGAGATCTCGTACAAGGACCGCAACGGCAAGTACCAGGGCCAGCACGGCGTGACGCTGCCGAAGGCCTGATCGTCGGCCTGCCGCGCCAGCAGCAGCGGATCGGCAGGCATCAAGCCGGCGTGCCGTCCTGCCCCCGGTTCACCAGACCGTTCATCAACAGCGCGATGCAGCGCTCGGCGATTTCGTCCGCGCTCATCGGGCCCTGCGGGTCGTACCAGCGCGCGATCCAGCTGAGGGTGCCGGCGATACCGAACGCGGTAATCTTGGGATCGCAGGCGGCGAACGCGCCTTCGGCGACGCCTTCCTGCACCAGCGTGCGGAATTGCCGGTCGATCCTGGCCTTCAGGCTGCGCAGCTGGGCGCGGCTTTGCGGAGGCAACGGATCTTCTCCGACCCGGATCAGGCACATGCCGAAATCCATCGTCACGATTTCGGCGTATTTGCGCATCACGGCGATCAGTTTTTCCGACGCGCTGCCGCCTGCCTGCTCCACTTCCTCGGCCGCCCGCACCACCATCTCCAGTCCCAGGCGCACGCATTCGAACAGGATGTCATCCTTGCTCTTGACGTAGTAGTAGACGGTCGGCTTGCTGATGTCGAGCGCTTCCGCGACTTCGTCGAGCGAAGTCGCGTGGAAGCCTTTTTCGTTGAACATGCGCGCGGCGGTGCGCAAGACCGCCAGACGCTTTTCCTCGCGCTGTTCTTCTCGGCTCTTCTGCTGGTGCCACGGCGAAGACGGGAGTGCGGTGCTCATAAGGCAGGCAAGGCCAGGGGCTGGCGCAAGCGAAATGATGCCCGAGTATAGGCAGACCCCGGATAAAAATCTACTCGAAGTAGCATGTTTACTTTCAAGTAGAGATCATCTATGCTGCAGAAAAATTAAGCAGCGGCCACAGCGCACGCTACATAACTAAAACCGTTGTTTTGCGGAGGAGACCGTTGAACGACAGCCGGGAATCGCCGATCCTGCAGGTGGATGACGTCACGCTCGCGTTCGGCGGCGTCAAGGCCATCAATGGCGTCAGCTTCGCCGTGGCCCCGCGCTCGATCACGGCCGTCATCGGCCCCAACGGCGCCGGCAAGACGTCGCTGTTCAATACCATCTCCGGCTTCTACCGGCCGAATTCCGGCACCATCCGCTTCAAGGGCCAGGCCATCAACGACGTGCCGGCGCCGGCGCGCGCGCGCCTGGGCTTGGCGCGCAGCTTCCAGAACATCGCGCTGTTTCGCGGCATGACGGTGCTCGACAACATCAAGCTCGGGCGCCATGCGCACCTGAAATCCAATGTGTTCGACGCATTGCTGTACTGGGGCCGCGCGCGGCGCGAGGAGGCCGAGCTGCGCCGCGACATCGAAGAACGCATCATCGACTTCCTCGAAATCGACCACATCCGCCATGCGCCGGTCGCGGCGCTGCCCTACGGCTTGCAAAAGCGCGTCGAAATGGCGCGGGCGCTGGCCATGCAGCCCGAGGTGCTGATGCTCGACGAACCGGTGGCCGGCATGAACCGCGAGGAAACCGAGGACATGGCGCGCTTCATCCTCGACGTGCGCGAGGAATGGGGCGTGACGGTGCTGATGGTGGAGCACGACATGGGCATGGTGATGGACTTGTCGGACCACGTGGTGGTGCTGAACTTCGGCCAGGTGATCGCGCAGGGCACGCCGCTCGCGGTGCAGGCCGACCCCGAGGTCAACCGCGCCTACCTCGGCTCCGGCGACGTCGGCGAGCTGCGCCGCAAGCTGCAGGGGGCGGCGGCATGATCGACTGGGCTTACCTGTTCGAGATCAGCCTGACCGGACTCGCCAGTGGCGGCCTGTATGCGCTGGCCGCGCTCGCCTTCGTGATGGTCTACAAGGCCACGCGCGTGGTCAACCTGGCGATCGGCGAAATGCTGATGGCCGGCGGCTACCTGTTTTTCACCTTTGCGTCGATGTGGGCGCTGCCGCTGTGGCTGGCGATCCCGGCCGCGGTGCTGGCCAGCGGACTGCTGGGCGCGGTGATCGAGCGCAGCATGATCCGGCCACTGCTGGGCGAGCCGCCGATCTCGGTGTTCATGGTCACCATCGGCCTCGGTTCGGTGCTGGTCGGATTGGTGGAGATCATCTGGAGCGCGGACCAGCGCCGCCTGCCGGATTTCATGCCGACCAAGCCGATCATGATCGGCGACGCCTTTCTCGCACCCAAGGTGTTCTGGGGCGCGGTGGTTGCCGCCGTGTTCATCGCCGCCGTGCTGCTGGTGTTCCGCTTCTGGCGCGGCGGCGTGGCCCTGCGCGCCACCGCCAGCGACCAGGCGGCCGCCTACGCGGTGGGGATCAATGTGCCGCGCGTGTTTTCGCTGGCATGGGTGGTGTCGGCCATGCTGGCGGCGGTGTCCGGCATCATCGTCGGCTCGATCGGCGGCATCTCGTCTTCGATGGGCGTGTTCGGCCTGTCGGTGCTGGTGGTGGTGATCGTTGGCGGCCTCGATAGCGTGCTGGGCGCGCTGGTCGCGGGGCTGTTGATCGGGCTGGTGGAGGCGCTCGCCGGCTCCTACCTGGGCGGCGAATACAAGCTGCTGGCGACCTTCATCGTGCTGGTCGCCATTCTGATGCTGCGCCCCTACGGCTTGTTCGGCACGCGGGAAATCGAAAGGTTGTAGCGATGCGAATCGGAACCCTGAAGGAAAGCTATGTCGCCGACGCCGCGCTGTTCGACTCGCGCACGCAGCACGTGTGGTTATTGCTCGCGGGCGTTTTGCTGCTGCTGTTCCCATTCATGGCGAGCGACTACTGGTTGTACATGGCGTGCCTGGTCGCGATCAACGTCGCCAGCAGCACCGGCCTGAACATCCTGACCGGCTACACCGGCCTGGTGAGCCTGGGCCAGGCCGCTTTCATGGGCCTGGGGGCTTACACGGTGGCGATCCTGCAGGCGCGCTGGGGCACGCCGCTGCTGTTCAACCTGGTTGCCGGTGGCGTCGTCGCCATGGCGGGCGGCCTCGTGGTCGGCATTCCATCGCTGCGCGTCAAGGGCCTGTATCTGGCCATTGTGACGATCGCCGCCTCGTTCATCGCGCATTTCCTGTTCGCCAATTTCCAGCTCACTGGCGGCACCGCCGGCCTGTCGATGCAGCCCGCGCGGTTTTTCGGGATCGCCCTCGACACCTCGTTCCGGCTGTACTGGCTGATCGTGCCGGTGACGCTCTTGATGCTGCTGGGCGCGGCCAATCTGTTTCGCACGCGCATTGGGCGCGCCTTCATCGCGATCCGCGACCGCGACATTTCGGCCGAGGTGCTCGGCATCCCGCTGTTGCGCTACAAGCTGCTGTCGTTCGGCCTGTCGTCGTTCTATGCGGGCGTGGCCGGCGGCCTGTGGGCCTATTTTTTCCGCGTCGTCACGCCCGAGAGCTTTCCGCTGTCGATGTCGATTTTTTTCCTCGCCGCCATCATCGTCGGCGGTATGGGCTCCATCCTCGGCAGCATCCTGGGGGCCGCGTTCATGACGATGGTGCCCGAGCTGCTCAAGTTCGTCGCCGACCTGCTGCCCGGCGGCACCGAGCTGACCGTGTTCCTGTCGCCGGTGCGCCTGGTCGTGTTCGGCGCGCTGATCATCGGTTTTCTGGTGTTCGAGCCGCTGGGGCTCGCGGAAATGTGGCGCCGCACGCGCCGGTTTTTTCACCTGTGGCCGTTCCGCAATTGATTCGCGGCGAGCCCTTTTAGCGCAACCTCACCACCGAAGGAGACAGTCATGGACAAGCACCGCACTTCCACCCGGCGCCGCCGCCTGCTGCTGGGC
>JBATWJ010000190.1:0-1871 GCA_049672545.1 Burkholderiaceae bacterium | reverse complement strand
CGGCGGTGCCGGGCGGCACCATCCGCGAGGCCGTTGAAAGCATGGAAAGGGTGATGATCAGCGCGGCGATGGCGCGGCATCGTGGCAATAAGAAAAAGGTGGCCGAGGAACTCGGCGTGTCGCGCGCCTACCTGTACAAGAAGCTGCAGCTCGATTGAGCCGGGTCCCGGCCTGCCGCGCCTACGACGCGCAGCGCCGGCACATCAGCTGATAGCGTGCCCAGGAGCCGATCAAGAGGCCGTTGTCGGCGCCCTCGCCGTTCAGCCATTGCCGGTGCAGCGCCGGCGCCAGTTGCGCGAGGTCGTAGCTTTCGATGAACAGGACCCAGTGCACGCGGCTGTCGCGGGCGCCGCGCAGGGCCGCTTCGGCGCCGCAATCGGCGCTGACCGCGTCGTCCGCCTCCCACAGCGCCATCCGCACCAGGCAATCGGTCGCCATCAGGCGCGGTCCCAGCCGTTCGGCGATGAAGCGGCGCGCTTCCCGCTCGCGGCCGCCGACCGGCTTGCACTGGACCACGACCGCGGTGCCGCCGGCACCTTCGCCGAGCGACCAGGTTTCGCGGCAGACCGAACGCAAGGTGCCGCGAAAGGCTGGCATCACCTTGCGGGTCCAGGCACTCGGGGCGGCCAGCCGCTCCCGGTAGGCATCCGAGCGCAGCACGTCGATCGAGCGGCATTCGTAGACCGTCATGTAGGTCGGCTGCGCGCCCAGCGCCTGATAGCGGCGCGCCACCTGGAAGCCGTCGATCGCCAGCCGCTCGGCCAGATGCTGCTGCTGGTACCAGCGGTTGAATTCGGCTTCCATCCCCTTTTGCACGTCGTTCTGGATCAGCAGCACGCCCGGCGCATCCGGCCGGGGATCGGCAACGGCAGTCATCAAGCTCCTCGCAATTGATGTCGCGGCAAGCGGCGCGCCGCCGTTGCCGGCAAGGCGCGCGCCCACAAAAAAGGCCCGCGAAAGGCCTTGAGTCTTACATCCCGACGCCGAGGCCAGGGAAACGGGGATCGCGGCCGGCTGCCGCCGGCATGGTGACCACCCCCGCTTCCCGGCCTATGCTCACTACTTGACCAGCGGGCAGCTGCTGGCCGACAGCGGCTGATACGCCTGGTCGCCCGGGATCGTCTGCAGGACCTTGATGATGTCCCAGTCGCTCTTCGATTCCGACGGCTTCTTCGCTTCGGCCAGGTACATGTCGTGCACCATGCGGCCGTCGGCGCGGATCTTGCCGCCCTTGGCGAAGAAGTCGTTGATCTCGGTCGCCTTCATCTTCGCCATCACCGCTTCGGCGTTGTCGGTGCCGGTGGCCTGGATCGACTTCAGGTAGTGCATCGTCGCCGAATACATGCCGGCCTGGATCATGGTCGGCATCGCCTTGTGGATGTCATAGAAGCGCTTGGACCAGGCGCGCGTCTCGTCGTTGCGGTCCCAGTAGTAGCCGGTGGTGAACAGCAGGCCCTGGGCGATGTCCAGCCCCATGCCCTTGACGTCGGTGTCGAACACCAAGAGCGTTGCCAGCTTCTGATTCTTGGTCAGGCCGAATTCGGATGCTGCCCGCACCGAGTTCTGGGTGTCGCGACCAGCGTTCGCCAGGCCCACTACCTTCGCCTTCGATGCCTGCGCCTGCAGCATGAAGGACGAGAAGTCGGACGCCGACAGCGGATGCTTGGCGGTGCCCAGCACCTTGCCGCCCATTTCCTTGATGACGGCGGTCGCGTCCTTCTCCAGCGAGCTGCCGAACGCGTAATCGGCGGTGATGAAGTACCAGCTGTCGCCGCCCTGCTGCATCACCGCGCGGGCGGTGCCGTTGGCCAGCGCATAGGTGTCGTACACGTAGTGGATGCCGTACGGCGAGCATTCCTTGTTGGTCAGCG
>JBATWJ010000189.1:0-1544 GCA_049672545.1 Burkholderiaceae bacterium | reverse complement strand
CTGGAACAGGCCGCGGCCGAGCTGGCCGCCGCCGGCCAGACCGGCCGCCTGAACGCCGACGATGCCGAGCGGTTGGCGCAGCGCTTCCCGCTGGCCTACGGCCAGGACCCCTACCGGATGCGGGCGCAGCTGGCGCTGATGTGGTTTGCCGGCTATCTGATGGAGCGCGGCGTGGAAGTCGAATGCGACATCACCGTCGCCGCCGGCTACCAGATGCCGCGCGTGATGCGCTCGATCAAAGTGCTGCGCTTCGCGCCGGAACTGGCGGCGCGCATCGACGGCCAAGTGCTGATCCTGCGCGACAGCCCGGAAGAGCGTGCGATCCGCGCCGCCACCGTGCTCGGCACGCAGGCGATGGCGCGCCACCTCGGTGTGTCGGAGCACGCGATGGTCAACGTGCTATGGCACAACCGCCATGCCTGCGGCGCGATCCCGTATCACCTGACCGTCACCACCGACTACTGAGGCTGCCCGGCCGCTGCCGCCTCGGCATCCTGCCGCGCCGCCTGCCGCAGCGCCTGCGCCGCCCGCACCATGTGGCGCAGCGCCGCGCGCGTCTCGGGCCAGCCGCGCGTCTTCAATCCGCAATCCGGATTGACCCACAGCCGCGCATCGGCAATCACGCCGCGCGCCTTCTGCAGCAGGCGCGCCATTTCCTGTTCGTGCGGCACCCGCGGCGAATGGATGTCGTAGACGCCGGGGCCGATGTCGTTCGGGTAGTCGAATTCGCCGAAGCCGTCCAGCAATTCCATGTCCGAGCGCGAAGTCTCGATCGTGATGACGTCGGCGTCCATCGCCGCGATCCATGGCAGGATGTCGTTAAATTCGGAATAGCACATGTGGGTGTGGATCTGCGTGCTGTCGGCCACGCCCGCTGCGCTGATCTGGAACGCGCGCACCGCCCAGTCGAGGTAGTCGCGCCACTGGCGGCGCTTCAGCGGCAAGCCTTCGCGGAAGGCCGGCTCGTCGATCTGGATCATGCCGATGCCGGCCTGCTCCAGGTCGCGCACTTCGTCGCGCAGCGCCAGCGCGATCTGCAGCGCGGTGGCCGCGCGCGGCTGGTCGTCGCGCACGAACGACCATTGCAGCATGGTCACCGGGCCGGTCAGCATGCCCTTCATCGGCCTGGCGGTCAGGCTTTGCGCGAAGCGGCTCCACTCCACCGTCATCGGTTCCGGCCGGTATACGTCGCCATAGATGATTGGCGGCTTGACGCAGCGCGAACCGTAGCTCTGCACCCAGCCGTGGGCGGTGAACGCATAGCCCCACAGCTGTTCGCCGAAGTATTCGACCATGTCGTTGCGTTCCGGCTCACCGTGTACCAGCACGTCCAGCCCGAGCGCTTCCTGCTCCGCCACCGCCAGCCGGATTTCGTCGCGCATCTTTTCCAGATAGTCCAGATGGCTCAGCTCGCCGCGCTTGTAGGCGCTGCGCGCCTGGCGGATCGCCGCGGTCTGCGGGAAGGAGCCGATGGTGGTGGTCGGAAACGGCGGCAGCTGCCAGCGCGCACGCTGCGCGGCGATGCGTTGCACGAACGGCGCGCC